>NZ_JBDNIJ010000236.1:0-3538 GCF_041688325.1 Ilumatobacter sp. | reverse complement strand
TCGGATAGGTGCGAGTGGGCCACAGGACGGCGTCCTTCTGGAGCGGCGACGGATTCTCATCTGCTCGTGGTGCTGGGCCGGTGTCGCTCGTTCGACGCCATCGCACAACTCCGACCGCAACGACAGCAACGGCGAGAGCGACGACGAGCCAGCTCCCAAGTCCGATCCCGGCAATCGCGCCAAGGACCCCAACCGAGGCGAGCAGTGGCAGCCCGCAACAAATACCCCACAGGCCTGCTACAGCCGCGAACGGGGCGAGTGCTGATGTCTTCTGATTGCTCACACGAACGACCGTAGACCTTCTCCCACGGAAGAAGGTCAAGGGGTAGTGTCGGATCATGTTGATCGGACAACTCGCAGACGCGCTCGGCATTCCCACGAGGACAATTCGGTTCTACGAGCGCAAGGGGCTCCTGCCCGAGCCGCGGCGGACCGACAACGGGTATCGCGTCTACGACGACGTCACCCTCGCCCGGCTCCGATTCATACGCACCGCTCAGGCCGCAGGACTCACGCTCGCCGAGATCGCGAGCGTCATTCACGTCCGCGACGACGGCACTGCCCCATGCAGCCACGTCGACTCACTCCTCGAAACCAAACTTGCCGAGGTTCGCGAACGGCGTCGCCAACTTGCCACACTCGAATCCGAACTCGCCCAACTCCTCGATCCCAGCCGACAACTCGACCCAGCAAGTTGCACCGCCGGCGAGATCTGCCACATCTTCTCGCCGACCGAGAGCACTTGACCGACCGGTGCGCGATATTCACAACGCCGTGACGGCTCAGCGCCCGATCGTGATCCGGCCCTGACGGCCTGTGCCGCGGGCGCGCCAGCCGACAACGCGAGCCAAGGCATCCGATAACGACGATCCTCTTCAGACCCGAGGTTGGAGGAACGTTCGACGCGAGCGGGCTCACCATCACCACCGTTGCTCCAGGACGGCTCGTCGCTCGGATTCTTGCACGGCGTCGACGATGGCGTCGAGGCTCGGGCGCGCATCAGGGTTGGGTGGGAGCCAGACGCGACCGAGTCGGCCATCGCATCCGACGATGGCGTCGGTGAGCACCGGGAACTCGATGTCCAGATGCTCGCGGTACGCGGCGAGGCGTTGCGGGTCGTCGGTGAAGGTGAAGACAACGGGAAGGGCATCACTGAGCTGGTCGAGGTGATCGCGCACGATGATCAGGTGTTCCTGGCATGGCAGTCAAGCGAGGTGTCGGTGCAGGATCAGCACGAGCGGTCGGCGGCGATACTCCTCGAAGCTCCACCGGCCGCTTCGTGATCGACGAGGGCAATGGGGGAACCACGTCACCCTCGCCGATCACGCGCTGGGGGTCATGAGTGATTCCGGAGGGCATCCTCGATGCCACGATGGAACGTCGGGGACGCGTAGCTCATCGAACGGAGCTCCTTGATCGGGACGCAAGCATGGACAGCCAACGTCACCAGACCGAGCACTTCGGCACCGTTGGGTCCCATCGAGGTCGCGCCCCGGTCGACGGTGCTGGTGTCGTTTGTCGTGGTGGTGGTGTGCGCATTCATGTTGCACCTTGCCCGGCGATCTTGCGTGCGAGGAGTCCGGCGCTGCGCACCAGTTGGTCGAGGCGCCGCCTGCCCGGTAGGCCGGTCTCTCGTTCGATCTCGCGGCCGTCGGCGAAAACAATGATCGTCGGGATGCTCATGACATTGAAAGCCGTCGCGACACCCGGACTCTCTTCGACGTTCACGCGTGCGAATTGCAACGCGTCGTCGGCTTGGTCGGCCGCCTGGGCGTCGAACAATGGGTGGAGCTGCTTGCAGGGACCGCACCATGGCGCCCAGAAGTCGACGATGGTCACCGCCCCGTCCAGTGCAGCGAAGAACGAACCATCGTTGAGATCGACGACCGCCGCGACGGTCGGAATATCATCCATACGACGGACGGCGGCATCGTCGTGACCGTGTTCGATGTCGGCCGGGCGACGGCGGAAGCGGTCGAAGAACGAACGTCTCGCCTCCGACGGTCCTGTGTCCTCGATCTTCACGCCGTGCCAGAAGGCGATGCGTCCCGTGATCTTTTTCGCCGCTGATGAAGGCGATGGATAGTACCACGCGGCGTCACGGTTCATCTGACCGTCGACGTTGACGGAGTAGTAGGTGGCCTGCCCCTTCCAGGGGCACACCGTGGTGGTGGTGCTCGGAACCAGGTACTTCTCGTCGACCGATTTCGCCGGGAAGTAATGATTGCCGTCGATGATGACGGTGTCGTCGGATTCGGCGATCACCGCCCCGTTCCAGTGTGCTCGGACCATGTCACAGGTGCCCTTCTCGTTATTGGTGTGCAAGGGGAACCCGATGATCTCCCCTTCGCTTCCCGGACGACGTCGGCGTCGACGAATCGAGGCTCCGACACGCTCACGCGATCGCACTCGTCGGTGTTCTCTGGAACGCATCGCCAGCGGATGGGGTTCCCCGGCATACATGCAGCGTGCCGTTCCGTTGATGATCAATCGGTATCTGTCTGCCGACGTCGGTCACTATCTGGGTCGTGCCGACGTGTGGGTGATTCCTCCGCCATGCCCGCTCGACATCCGACCGAACGACTTCAGCCGTGCCGGGGAGCTCATCGATCGGTCGTACGCGTCGACGGTGTAATGGCTCGACCAAGCCAGCGGTGACCGATCGGTCAACCCACTCGCCGACCACGCCCACCTCACCCACCATCGCTGATCTCGACCTCTCGGTCGACTATTTCCTTGTGAACCGATGCGGTGTCGGTTGGGTCGCGGGTGACCAACACCATCACGAACACGATCGCAGCGCCAGCGCGCAGTGCCAGGTCGGCAAGGTTGAACACGCGCGGATACGGGTCGAGTGAGATCCAGTCGATCACCGCACCACGACCGGCTCCGGGCTGTCGGAGGAGTCGGTCCAAGAGATTGCCGAGGCCACCTCCGATCACCGAACCGATCGCGACGGCGGGTCGGACGTCGACCTGGCTGTGTCCGACGAACGTGACTGCGGCGATCAGGATCGCTGCCGTCACGCCAGTCCAGATGAGCGAGGCCCCGTCCGCCACGCCGAACGGTCCGCCAGGGTTGCGCACGATGGTGAAGCGAAATGGGCCGAACGAACGGTCGACATCGCCGAGCAGCCGGAGGGCCGCCGCTTTCGACACCTGGTCGACGACCGCGACGACCATCGCCGCGACGAGGACCGCGCGGCTCAAGTCCTCGCGCCGGTCCATCGATTCGAAACGGAACAGCGACGAGACCGCGGGCGAGCAGCCACGGACTCTCGGTCTGCCTCGCACGAATTCCACCCACCGCGGCGGGCCCGACGGCCACCGCCAACGGGCCTCGGACGGTCGAGAACCCGGAGAATCCTACGATGCCGAGAACAGGCGTTCCGGCGCTCAGATCGTTTCAGGAACGACCCACCGGTGGGAAGCAAACACCTCGTCGACCGGTGTGGCGAACAGGTGATTCGACCAGTTGCTGATCGTCTTCACCGCAACGGCCAGCACTAACTCGAGGACCTGGGCGTCGGTGTAGCCCG
>NZ_JBDNIJ010000032.1:0-1944 GCF_041688325.1 Ilumatobacter sp. | reverse complement strand
TCACTCAAGCCGAACAAGCCGGCTGACGCTCTGGCGAGAGAAGGCGCTCGCGACCCGAGCAGGGTCTGGACCAGAAGCCATGGGTCTGACCCGTCGGCCGTCGTGGTGAACACGTAGCCGTCCTGATTGAACGGCAGCTCGTACACCTCCGCACGATGCTTCACCCGATCGCGTTGGACCTCGAGAATCGCGATCGTGTCATCGTCCAACGAGATCTTGCGGCTAGCTGGACGTCGTACTCGTCCGCCGTCGCCAAGAGCTTGCGCGTCTCGGCGAGTGACGGGGAGTGATCTCCTTCGTTCTCAACTTCGGAGGCGAAGCACTCACGGCTGGGTTGACCGGAATTCAACCCCACTTCACGGCCTGGCCGAGTGAGCCGCGAAGGATCGCGTGGACGTGGCGGACGGTTCCGGGCGAGAGTTTGTGCTCTCTGGTGAGGGCTGCGCAGTACGCATCGATTCGCTGTGTCATGACTTTGCTGAGGCGTAGCTTCCCGAGATCCGGCCCGATCCGCCCGTTCACGATTCGCCGGTACTCGCGAGCCGTCGTTGGCAAGAGTCGGTTATCGACCTGGTCGAGCCACCGAAGGAGCAGCTCGTTGAGCGTGGTCGACGACGACGAGATCTTGCCCTCGGCAACCTGGGCGACGAGTGCCGAGAGCGCACGCTGAGCTTCGCGTTTGGTGCCGACGTGAGTGCGGCTCAACTGCTTCTGGCGACCGCTTGCGGCGTCGCGCGGCAGCTGAACGATCAACTCCCAGTTGCCTGGGCGGCGCTCTCGCAGTGTGCCCTTCACGATGCAACCCGTACAGCAATAACTTGGTGAGAACTTGGTTGAGTCCTGCCGGTGTGATTCTGAGTCACTGCGAAACACCTGTCTACCAGGTGTTTTGTGGAGCCCAGACCGAGAGTCGAACTCGGGACCTACGCATTACGAATGCGTTGCTCTACCAACTGAGCTATCTGGGCAATTCCGACTCGTTGCCAAGAAGGACGACACGAATATATCGGCCGAGGCCGGGTCAGCCTCGCGGGCATTCGAGTGGATCTCGACCGTCCCACGTCCCCGACGACCCGTAGGGCTCGAAGCGGGCGAACAACTCCTCGGCATACCAGTCACCAGTGCGGGTTTCTTCGATTACTTGCTGATGCCTCGGCATCGAATACGCGTAGGCCCGCGCAGCACCCATCGACTCCCACAAACTGAACGTCGCAAGCCGTCCAACGGGGGCCTCTCCAACACCGACGACATCGATCAAACCGGGTGCCGTATGCAACTCGGTGTCGACCTCGACACCTGCCTGGCCGAACGCTCTCCACGACCGTCGCCGCACATTGGCACGGGTGATGATCGCAATCGGGCCCGACCTGTCGCCCGGCTCCATGCCGTCGAGTGGATTCATGCCGCGCCACTTGCCGTGGCCTCCGACCGCCTTCAATCGCACGTGCCAACTCTCAGCAGCACGCTGCCACCGCTGGGGGATGCGATGCGACGATATGAACCTGTCGAGATCGGCTTCGCTCTCCCACACCGCGAACAACGCCGTCCGTCGAAGGTCGGCACCCGGCCCAGTATTACTCCCCTCGCCGCTCCCCATCAGCCGCCAGAAATGCAGGCCATCGACCCGCGACATCGCAGGTCGGTCGAGCCCGAGGCGTGCCAATGCGAACACAGCACGGCCACGTCGCTCACGAATCAGGTGGAACGATGCAATGCGGGCCATGCATCGACCATGCTGTCAGCAATGAGTTCGTTCAGCACGACCATCCTCGATGTTCTCCTCGTCGTTGTGGTCGGTTATCTGCTCGGTTCGATCCCTGTTGCCAACCTGGTCGCACGCCGCCGTTCGACAATCGACCTGCGAGAAGTCGGGGATCGGAACCCCGGGTTCTGGAACGCACGCGAGACACTCGGCAAGCGGGCTGCGGTGCCGGTGTTCGTTGG
>NZ_JBDNIJ010000235.1:0-13278 GCF_041688325.1 Ilumatobacter sp. | reverse complement strand
GTTCGGTTGCTGACAGTGTTGTCAACTCCTCGATCAGGTCGGTGAACATGTGTCCAATTGTACCGCACTCGACTGTCCATATCTATCCGTCTAGCAGGGGCGATGTGCCTCCGTTCGGCAGTGGCAGCAGGCTCGCCGGAGGCCGGCCCTGGTGACGTTCTGCACGTCGAACGGCCGATGCGCCGATCCCGATCGAAGGCTCCGTAACCCGATGCGAGAGGGCCGCCGACGGGCGTGTTTCCGGGCTTCATAGTGGCACAAGAATTCTGAGAAATGTTGGTCGCTAGGCCGACAATCAAGCATCTGACGATGCTGTCGGACCAGGGCCGAGGTGGGGCAGGCGGACACGACAGCCCAGCCCATCACCAGTACCGTTGGGTCTGTGCCGAAGGTTGACCGAGATGCCTGAGGGCGACACACTGCGCCGGGCCGCAGAGGTGCTGACGCCGGTGCTTGAAGGCCAAGTGGTGACCGATCTGTGGTTCAAGAAACTGCGCGGCTACCGACCGCGAGTCGGTGACACGATCCACAGCGTCGAAGCTGTCGGCAAGTACCTCCTCATCGAGTTCGATCGGAAGCTCGTGCTGCACACGCACCTTGGCATGTCGGGCTCGTGGCGCACGAGCGGGCTCGACAGGCCAGTCCTGCGCGACCCGAAACTGCGCATCGTGATCGAGACCCCTTTGGGACGAGCGCTGTGTTTCGCCGCGCCCGATATCTCGACACACATTGCTGGGTCCGGAACGGCGCCAGCTGATCGCCTCGGCCCCGACTTGAGTAACGACGACGTTGACCTCGATGTGGTGATTGCGAACAGCCGGGCCCGCGCCACCGAGACGACCACGCTCGCCGAACTGCTGCTTGATCAGCTGGTCGCGGCGGGTGTCGGCAACGTGTTCAAGAGCGAGGCGCTCTTCGTCGCCGGACTGCATCCGTTTGTTCTCGTGAGTGCGATGACGGACGATCAACTCCGCAAGCTGTGGTCGATCGCGCACCGCCAACTCGTCGCCAATCGAGCGACGCCCTACCGCTCGACAACCGGCCGAGGCAACGAAGGTCGCACGCACGTGTACGGCCGCCACCGGTTCGCCTGTCGTCGCTGCGACAACTCGATTGACTTCTCGGCCGCTGGTGAGCGCACCGCCCGCAGCACCTACTGGTGCCCGTCGTGCCAACCCGCGCAGGGTTGACGTCGGGCTGACGTAGCGGTGACGCCAACTACAGGATCGCAATGCGCAGCAGGTTGGCGAGCTCGAGGACGAAGCGACTTGGGCCAGTTCCGCTGACCAGTGGCTCAGACTCGATCACCTCAATCACCGTGGCGGCATCGGGGGAGTAGAGCACCGCCACGTCGAGGCTGTCGTGGCGCAGGACTTCTGAAGCAAGACCGTCAGGGTTGCGGTCGGCATGCAGCGCCCCCTGGCGCGACGTCCAGACGAACCCGCACGACGATTTCGACCCGACGATCCGTTCAGCCACTCGCCGTGTGCAGGGGTAATGCAGCCCACCGGCGCCCGTGAGCTGCGGACGAACCAGCCCGAGACGCGCCAGCGCACCGTCGCGCAGGTCGACGAGTCGAACCTGTTCGTTCAGGCGCAGCCGATGCAGGCTGTACGCCTGAAGGGTCGCCACGTACATACGTGGGTTGGGGCCCGATGCCTCATGCAGCGCTGACTCCAACAAAGACGCCGACCGATGCGCGGCGATGTAGCTGTGGCCGCGATCATCGAGCGGGGAGAACCGACCACTGCCACTTCCCGCGGGAGCAAACGGCTGGGTGCCGTGCACGGTCCGGGGAACACGGAACCATTCGGTGCCAGCCTCGAGCGTCTGTGTCAGCAGCGTCCGCCGATCGATGTCACCCGGATCGACGATTGGGCAGTCGGATCGACCGCACGGTGCGTCACGCATCGATGAGTCCGTCGACCGCCCTCATCACGTCAGCACTCCCGATGACGTCGATGGGCCGCGCCTCGATCCACGGGTTGAGTGCCGTGAACCACTGCCACTGCGCCCATCCGCTGAGGCCCGCGCCGGACAACCGCGCGACGACTGCCGCGACCTGTTCATTGACGTCGAACACCTCGTCGAGCTGGAACGTCGGGATGAGTGTCATGCCGCCGTGATCGATCACGAAGATTCGACCTCGGGCGCGCTGTCGCTTGACCCACTGGCGTGCGGCGAGCACGGTGCTGTTGCGGCCCTGCGCCAACCCGACGTAGTCGACCGACGGTTCGTGTGCGGCAAGATGGTCACGTGCGAGCCTGACCAATCTCGCCTGCTCGACCGCCGCGCGATCGAGCAGGGGTGGAGCAGGCGGCAGATCGTTGGTCAGCGCAGCGAGAGCACTCATGTCATGAGCGTACCAAAGGTGACCCTGTGCGTCATGCGTGACAGACCCAGCATGACAGGAGAGTGAACGTTTGCCCGGACGAGTGTGCTGTGATGGCACCGCCAGCGTCCAGCACGAAATGGCGATACACAGAGCTCATGGCCGACCTTTCAAATTGTCCAATCTGCACGATGCCTGACCCGCTCACCACCGACGACGGCTACGAGTGCGCGACCTGTGGCCACGAGTGGATGGGTGCTCCCGTCGACGACCTGGCCAACATTCGCGATGCGCACGGCAACGTCCTCGCCGATGGCGACGCCGTGACGATTATCAAAGACCTGAAGACCGACGGCAAGGCCGGGGGCGTCAAGGCAGGCGCGAAGATCAAGTCAATCCGCCTCATCTCTGGCGACCACGAGATTGATGGCAAGGTCGATGGTCGCCAACTTTTAATCAAAGCGGAATTCGTCAAGAAGGCCTGAGCAACCCACCCTTGATGCTCGGCTGCCGTCGACAGCGCGGTAGTTCGTGATAGTTCGCCGTAGTTCGTGAGGATTAACATCGTGCCGGTGACCGAGCTGATCGATGACACCACACGGGAGGCGTATGCCCGCGACGGTGCGGTCGTCGTGCGCCAGGCTTTCGATGCCGAACATGTCCAGTGGGCGACCGCAGCAATCGATGCGAACCTCGCCGCGCTCTCGCCTCGCGCCAAACGTGCGAGCGCCGTCGACGACGCCCCCTTCATCGAGGACTTCTGCAACTGGCAGCGCCTCCCCGACATGGAGCGCTTCATTCGCGAGTCGCCCGCCGCGCAGATCGCCGCTGAACTCAGCGGCTCTGCCCAAACCCGGCTGTATCACGACCACGTCCTCGTGAAGGAGCCTGGTACCAGGCAGCGCACGCCGTGGCACCAAGACCAGCCGTACTACAACGTGGACGGCGTGCAGAACGCCAGCATGTGGTTTCCGGTCGACCCAGTGCCGAAGGAATCCAGCCTGCAAATCGTTGCCGGCTCGCACAGCGGGCCCTGGTACATGCCGCGCACGTTTCTCGACGCACAGGCGAAGTGGTTCCCCGAAGGAAGCCTTGCTGATCTCCCCGACTTCGAGGGCGACATGGAGCGCGACCCCAACAGTTGGCGCATCCTCTCCTGGGACCTCGAGCCGGGCGACGCCGTCTTCTTCAACATGCTGAGCGTGCACGGAGCCGCGGGAGTCGCTGGCCCCGGTCGCCGACGGGTGCTGTCGATCCGCTTCCTCGGCGATGACATGGTCCATGCGCCACGCCGGTGGACGACCTCACCGCCGTTCCCCGGCCTCGACGCCGAACTGCCGATCGGCGCCGAGATGGACCACCCCCTCTTCCCAGTCCTCTGGAACCGCTGACCGGGTGGTACGGCCCGGCAATATTCAGCTCCAGCGGTTGTGAAGCACGAGGTCGTCCATCGCCACACGCTGACGCTTGAGCGGGCTGTCTGGATGATCCTCAACGGGGTGACCGAGCGTGATCGCCATCGGGAACGACCAGTCGTCCGGAAGGCCGACAGCGGCGCGGGCGATGTCTTGGTGCTGCAGCGTGACCGGGCAGGTGCCAATGCCTTCGGCATGCGCGGCGAGCATCATGTTCTGGCCCTGGCGGCCGACGTCGAACATGCGCAATTCGGCAGTCGGTGATACGAAGCCAATGATCGCGGCAGACGAACCGATCCATGACACGAAGTCACCGGCTGCGACGAGCGCATCCTGTACACCCTGATCGGTGATGAGGATGAGTCGGTTCGCTTCGATGTTCTTCGCGCTGCCTGCCATCCGCCCGGCCTGGAGAATGCGTTGCATCACGTCCTCAGCGATCGGCTGGTCGGTGTACATCCGAAGGTCGCGCTTGCTGATGATGTTCTCGTACGGTGTCATGTCAGCCAGTGTCGCAGCATCGGACCTTGCTGCGTGTTCGATCTCAGCGTCGTATTCCGTGCTCGGTAGTTTGCTCGCATGATCATCAGCTGCGGTGAAGCCCTGGTCGATATCGTTGATGGCACACCCCTGCCCGGTGGCGGGCCGATGAACGCCGCTATTGCATGCGCACGGCTGGGCGTCCCGGCAGCATTTGCGGGCGCACTTTCGACCGACGAACACGGCGAAATGCTGCACCAACACATCAGCACCAACGGTGTTTCGCTCGACCTGGTTCAGCGCACCGACGCACCAACGGCGCGCGCCGTTGTCGAACACGTTCCCGAACTGCGCTTCACCTTCGAAGGCAACAACACCGCCGACATGCAACTCAGCGAATTCGACGTCGCCGCGGCCGGGCCAGGTCCGCACATCCTGCATGGCGGCACACTCGGCATGTTCCGCGGGCGGACCGCCGAGACGCTCGCTGCGTTTGCTGAACTGCACGACGGCGTCGTGTCCCTCGACCCGAACATCAGGCCGCAGATTCTCGACGCCAACCCGGTGTTGAGAACTGAGTGGAATGGTTTCCACGACCGGTGGGTGTCGAACACCGACATCTACAAGGGTTCTGATGAAGACCTCGCATGGATCTTCCCCGACCTCGACCCGTCCGAGTGGGTCGAGACGTTGCTCGCTGCCGGTGTGAGCGCGGTGATTCTCACGCGAGGCGCTGATGGCCTTTCCGTCTTCACGGCCGACGGAGAAGCTCGCGCCGTCTCGCGACGCCTCGAGGTCGTTGACACCGTCGGCGCCGGTGACACGATTTGTGGCGTGGTACTCGCCTCGCTGTGGGAATCTGGCACCACCTCCAAGGCGGCTGTTCGAGCAATGACCCTTGGCGACTGGACCGAGATTGCCGAACATGCCGTCGAGGCCGCAGCACTCACATGCAGCCGCGCCGGTGCCGACGTCCCGTACCGCCACGAACTCACCTGGTAGCTGCCACGATCTTGTCGTGCTCCGGTCAGACCGGTTGCAGAGGGCGAGTGTGACAAGTCAACGGTCATGACTCGACCGCTTCGGCGAGTTTCTTGATGCCGACGACCACCTTGCGCATGTTGGCGTAGAGGCCTTCGATGCGTCGGAAGATGATTCGGTGTTCCTTGTCGGGCATCGACTCAATGGCCATGGTCAAGCCTGACGGCCCGGGCCCCAGCGCAGCCGTATACCGCAGCCGCGAGCCGGACCCGTTTGACTCGATCTCGAAACGCCATCGGGCTCCTGGACTCTCGATCGACGAGGTGCGCCAGCCGAACGCGACGTGCGGCTCGTACGTGTCGATGAACGACGGCACCTTGAACTCGCCCAGTGCCGAGTTCTCGTTGGTGCCGACGAACGACGAACCAACGATCGGTTGACCATCGACCAGTGTGTCGTGGATCCACTCGGCTCCTTGGAACTCGTTGCTGAATCGCGATGACAGGTTGATGTCGGTGAGGAACGGCCAGATCGCTGAGGCTCGCGCGTTGATGTCGATCTCGGCCACGGTGCCGGGGCCATCGGCGAGGCGAACCGGACTGCTTGGACCGGATTCGAAGGTCCGTGCCCACCCGTCGAAGAAGGTGACGGTTCGCGCCGGTGGCCGAGGTGCTGGCGAGAAGTCGGTGCCCTTTGTCCAGGCCACGGGAAACATCGCGATTTCGGTCATGTTCTCTGGGATGCCGAGGAGTTCTTTGACTTTGTCTTGGTCAGCGAGTGCTGCGGTGACCCAGGCGGTGCCGAGGCCACGCGCCCGCAACGCGACGCAGAAGCTCCACCCTGACTGGATGACCGAATCGAATAGGCCGGGCCGACCGCTGCCGTCGTGGCGCCCGATGATGGTGGGGATCACGATGGCAGGCACGTCCGCAAGGTGCTCGGCGAGGTACTTCGCCGACGCCATATTTTTCTCTTGTGGGTGGCCAGTGCCCTCGAGGCGGTTGGCGGCGTCGGCCATCCACTGCCCCGCGCCTGCCATGTACAGGTCGGCGAGCGCCTGCTTCACACGCGGTTCGCGAATCACCAACCAACGTCGACTCGAGAGGTTTCCCCCGGTCGGAGCTTGCTCGGCCACGTCGACGCAGTCGAGGATGATCTGGTCATCGACATCCCGCTCGAGATCGAGTCGCCGGCGCACAGCGCGCGTGGTAGTGAGGGCGTAATCAACTGCTCCGACGTCGATGTCCATCCCCCCAGAGTTACTTTTCTGCAGGGTCGGTGGGTAACCGAACGTCGCGAGGAGCGCTGCTGGCCAGCCACTTTCGACCCTGGGAAGGGGACCGGGCGAACTGGAGATCAGCCGACAGTGAGCATGCGGCCAGCGATCTCCTTGAGGAGTTTTGCTCCGACCATGGCCGTCATGTCGACGAGGTCCCGTGACGGGTTCAACTCGACGATGTCGGCGCCGACGATGGGGCCGGGCAGTGCATCGATGATGTCGAGCACTTCGCGCACGGTCAGGCCGCCGGGCTCGTGGTGCGACACCCCTGGTGCAACGGCCGGGTCGAGGCCGTCGAGATCGACCGTCAGATAGATCGGCCCGTCGAGTGTCGACGCGTCGAACTGGTCGAGCTGACGGGCACCGATCATCTGCACGCCGAAGCGATCGGCCTGCTCGTACGAATGCGTCGTGGCAGTCCGGATCCCGAGCTGCACCAGCCGCTGCATGCAGCCGTCTTCCAAGGCGCGAGCGAACGGGGACGCGTGGCTGAGCGGGTTGCCCTCGAAGTCGTCGTACATGTCGGGGTGGGCATCGATGTGGACGACCGTGAGCTTTGGGTGATGCTTGGCGACGCCTCGCAGGATTGGATACGTCACCGCATGATCGCCACCGAGTGAGATCACCCGATTCCCTGCGGCGATCTGCGCGTCGACTGCGTCCGTGATCACATTGGCATCGGCCCAGTTCGCATCGAGGTCGCCCACCGAGTTCTGCAGTTCAAGGTTGCCGAGGTCGCTGAGTTTGGGAACGACGCTCAGTCCATGTTCGGTCGCGTCGTTGCCCGAACCGGAGTGCAACGCAGCGCGAATCGCGTCTGGGCCGGCTGCACACCCGTGGAGGTGTGATGAGTTGGCATCCCAGGGAATTCCGAGCACGACGAGTGACATGCACCCCAAGCTACGACGAGCATGTGCCAGCAGCCCACCTGCTACTCATCCGGACGACGCCTTGTACTGTCGGGAGCAATGAGAGTCGCATCTGCCCAGCTCGCCCCCGCCTTCATGCAGCGTGAGGCCACGCTCGACAAGGTGCTTGACGCCATGGGTGAAGCGGCCGCCAACGGCGCCCAGCTCATTGCATTCCCCGAGACATTCGTCCCCGGCTATCCCGCCTGGGCCGACTTCAGCGACGCGTCGACGTTCGACGATCCAGCCCAGAAGGCAGCCTTTTCGATCTATCTTGACAACGCAGTCGACATCGCAGCAGGACACCTCGATACCGTCGTTTCGGTGTCGGCGCAGCTCGGCATCTTCGTGTACCTCGGCGTTGCCGAGCGATCCCCGTCCGGCGGATCGATCTATTGCTCCCTGGTCGCGATCGATCCAACCTCGGGCATCGTCAGCGTGCATCGCAAACTCAAGCCAACCTACGGCGAACGGATGATGTGGGCGGACGGCGACGGCAACGGGCTCGTCGTGCACGACCTGGCCATCCATGGAGGCGGGCCTGACGGCACAGCATCAGTGCGCGTCAGCGGCCTGAACTGTTGGGAGAACTGGATGCCGCTGACGCGCGCCGCGATGTGGGCGCAGGGCACGCAGGTCCACGTCGCCACGTGGCCCGGCTCGCCGGAAACCTCAGGCGAGATCAGTCGGTTCGCTGCAAAAGAAGGCCGCGTGTTCGTGGTGAGTTCGGGTGCCGTGTTGCGCGAGGAACACGTTCCCGCTGACTTTCCTGTTCTTGATCAGATGCTCGCGTTCGGGAACCGCTGGGCGAGTGGCGGGTCGATCATTGTCGGGCCCGACGGGAGTGTTCTGGCTGAGGCAGCGAAGCACGAGGAGACAATCATCTTTGCCGATATCGACCTTGCGCTCCTTCGAGCAGAGCGACAGAACTTTGACCCGGCGGGCCACTACTCGCGGCCCGATGTCCTCCAGCTGACGGTTGATCGCACCCGCCGCGAACCGGCACGGTTCATCTGATGCAGCTGTCTGACCCTTTCCCACTCGGTGGGCCCCCATTCGACTGGCTCGACGATGTCGGCGACGCGACGTTCGAAGGCGGCTTACTCACGATGCAGGCAGCGCCGAAGACCGACTGGTTCAATGACCCCGCCGGTTCGGCGCGCGTGGCGAATGCGCCCGCCTTGATGTGTCGAGTCAGCGGTAACTTCCAGCTTGAGGCGACGATCAACGTGGACTTTGCAGCCACCTTCGATGCAGGTGTGCTGTTCATCCATCAAACCGCTGACGATTGGGCGAAGCTGTGCTTTGAGCGCGATCCGACGGGCCAGCCAATGGTTGTCACCGTTGTGACGCGCGGGGTTTCCGACGACTCAAACGAACCAGCAGTGATGGGGAATACCGTCCGCGTGCGCATCTCTCGCTTCGGAACGGCCCTCGCCTTTCACTACGCGCGCAGCGGCCTGGACGGAACGACGTCGTGGGCCCTGTCTCGGCTCTTTGCGTTACGCAGCCCGGCGCTGCCCATGCGCGCCGGATTCCTCACGCAGTCACCGACCGGAAACGGATGCGCGGCGCGGTTCAGCGAGATTGTCTTCGCCGCAACCACGCTGCTTGATCCGCGCGACGGTTCTTAGAGCCGGCGGACCAGCTCGACGAAGGTGACACCGACGTCGAGAGGGATCGTGTTTCCGCTCGCCGCGTCGACGAACGTGAACGGGTCGAACGGCGACGGTCGTGACCAGATGCATGGCACGGCACGCCCGTCGCGATGCACGACCGCTCGGCCCGAACCGATACTGATCGGGTTTGGTGATCGAGCATCGACGGGCGACGGAACGTGTTCGCTCTCGATGAGTACGACGTTCGACGCGGTAATCGGGACGTCAGGTTCAGCGAGGTGGGGCGCGCCGTCCTGGAAGCGGAGGTAGCGACGTGAGCCAACATTCCACTTCCATGTCACGTCAACGCCGTCCATGTCGACATCAAAGGTCGAGGTACGGGTCGACGGCAGTGCACCGGGGGCCCAGGCGGCATCGATGCTCCACAGCGGCCGGGCGGGGCCGGCCTCCGGCGCATTGGCGAGTACGCACGTCGGATCGAGGAGGAGGTCGTGCGGGCCAGGCCGTGTCGGCTCACGGAAGTAGCAGGGGCTGCTTTGCGCGCTGAAGCCGACAAGGACGCCGGAGTCGGCGGCAGCAGTGACCCATTGGCTGACACCCTCGTTGGCTCCTGAGTAGGCGATGATCGGTCGGTTCATCGCAGCGAGTAGGTCGAGATCGGCGGTTCGCGCCGAGCGGGCAGGCCCCAAACGCGCCGGGATATTCGAATGGAAGAGCGCGATAAACCGCGTAACGCCCTCGACGTTGAGTTCGAAGACGGCGTCTGCTTCGTCGAGCCCGAACTGCGGCCGAGCTAGCCGAAAGTTGTCGACTTTCACCGCGAGGATCGGCCGCTTCGCGATCTTGGTAGACGCCGGCAACCCGGTCAGCGCAGCGACGCCCTTGAGCGCGGGAAACGGGACGTACGGCGGCCACTGCGGTACGCCGTTGATGTCGACGGGTAGCGGCTCGGGAGGTGGCTGTGCTCTGAAGCGGGTGTCGGTCCGGCGGTTGGGGAACGGGGTGATGCCCTCGATTGCTGACACGCCATTGATGTCAATGATCATTTCGGCTGAAGCCGAGCTGAACAGGCAGATCTCGCCGTTGGCATCGGCGGCGACGATGAGGCGGTTCGACCAGGTCCGAGCAACACGGCCGCTGTAGTTGAGGTCGGCGCGGTCAATTTCGCCCGCAACGTCGACTGGGATGTCGTCGGCGCACGGATATGCGGTGACGAAGCCGGACGCTTGCACATTGTCGACGGCCAGTTGGCCGAGGACGATGCGCCCACCTTCGGCTTCGGGCACCTGGATTCGCAACGTAGCGCCCGCAGCAACTGGGCCGACGCCTGGGCGGCCCGCTCCGGTACGCGTGTCGGTCCGCCGGTTGGCAAACGCAGTGATGCCTGCGTCGGTGACGCCGTTGATGTCAACGATTAGCTGAGCTGTGGCCGAGGTAAAGAAGCAGATTTCTCCGTTGACATCGGCCTCGACGACCAGTCGGTTCGACCAGGTTGCCGCAAGAGTGCCGATGTAGTTCAGATCAGCGCGATTGACTGCAGTCACCGAGTCGATCGGGAGCCCTGCCGCGCAGGGGTACGCAGTGACGAAGCCAAGGTCACTCACTTCATCGACGGCGAGCTGGCCAATGACCGTTTTGCCGCCCACAGCCGCATCGACAGTCATACGCAGAGTTGTTCCGGCGAGGACAGGTCCCGCTGCTCGTTCCGACGTGGTGAGTCGTGTGTCGGTCCGGCGGTTCGGGAACGACGAGATGCCGGTGTCGAACGAGACGCCATTGACATCGACGATTAACTCGACCGGCGTGAGCGCGTAGAAACAGATGTCGCCGTTTCCGTCGGCCTGCACGATGAGCCGGTTCGACCAGGTCGTGGTAATCGAGCCGTTGTAGTTCAGGTCGGCACGCGTGATTTGGCCGGTGGTGTCGCGTGGCAGGCCGTTCGCGCAGCCGTATGCGGTGATGAAGCCAGGTTCTCGCGCGCCGTCGACGGCAAGTTGGCCAATCACGGTTTTGCCGCCAAAGGCTTCGGGAACGGCGACTCTCACGACACCACCGGCCGCGACCAGTCCGGCAGCGATCGGCTCCGCCGTGAATGGGACATCGAGTTGGGCAGCTGCGGGTGCGGGTGCAGACGCAACGATCAGCGCGACGCTCGTCAGGAGTGTCACCCCGCGGCGTACGAAACTTTTAGGCACCGCGCGAATGTAGCGACCCTCGCTGGTCGTTGGGGCGCAGCGCTGGCAGTATTCGGCCGTGAGTGTTTCGGTGCTGGAGCAGGGAGTTTGCTGCGAACTGGCCGCGGTACGGTGACAGGGTGCCCCTCGATCTCACACTTATCCGTTCGCAGTTCCCCGCGTTTGCCTCAACGGACAACAACGAGCAGTCGTTCTTCGAGAACGCTGGCGGCTCGTTTGCCTGCCGCCAGACGATTGATGCCCTGACTACCTACTACACGGACACAAAGGTGCAGCCGTACTCCGAGTTCGGTTCATCGGCGCGCGCCGGCAATCAAATGGATCGCTCCCGCAAGCGCTGGGCAGAGGCACTCGGAGTTGCCACCGACGAGGTTGTCTTCGGCCCGTCGACGTCGATGAACACCTACGTGCTGGCCGAGGCCTTCGGCTGCCTGCTCGGCGCCGGAGACGAGGTGATCGTCACCAATCAGGACCATGAAGCAAACACGGGTGCCGTCCGCCGGATGGCTGAGCGCGTCGGCGCCACCGTCAAGGAGTGGCGGACCGATCCCAATACTGGCCTCCTCGACATCGATCAGTTCGCGTCGCTGCTCTCGCCAGCAACCAAGCTCGTTACGGTGCCGCACGCATCGAATATCGTCGGTCAGGAAAACGACGTCTCCAAGATCACTGGGCTCGCTCACAGCGTCGGTGCACGAGTGATCGTTGATGGCGTGTCGTTCGTTCCGCACAGCATTCCTGACGTTGCCGCCCTCGACGCCGACGTCTATCTCTTCAGTCTCTACAAAACGTATTCGGTGCATCAGGGGCTGATGGTTGTCCGGAACGGCTTACTCAACGAGCTGCCAAGCCAGGCGCACTTTTTCAACGCCGGGTACCCGGACAAGAGGCTCAGTCCAGCTGGCCCCGATCACGCGCAAGTGGCGTGCGCTGGTGCGGTCCTCGACTACATCGAACTGCTGCACGGTGCGCACGGTGGCAGCGCCGGCGATTCGCTCCGTGTGGCTTGCGTCAACGTGTCGTCGCTCTGGCGCGAGCAGGAAGACTCGCTCACACCGCAGTTACTCGACGCGCTCTCTGGGCGTGACGACGTCCGGTTGCTCGGTCCCGCATCACTCGATGCCGAATCCGGGCATCGTTGTCCGACGATCGCGTTTCTCCCTCTCGAACAAGAGCCCGCAGCCGTGGCCAGTGCGCTGGTGCAGCGTGGCGTACAGACGAGCGCAAGCAACTACTACGCCGTCCGTGTGCTTGATGGCCTCGGTGTTGATGTTGATCGTGGTGTCGTTCGACTCTCGTTCGTGCACTACACCGGCCAGGCCGACATCGACCGTGCGCTCAACGCCCTCGACGACGTGTTGGGATGACATGACCCTGAGCGACGACACACCTGGACCACTCTTGGCAAGTGGCCGCGTAGCCGATGTGTTTGACATCGGTGGCGGCAAGGTGTTGCGTCGCTACCGCGCCCTGCATGATGGCGTCACCTACGAGACGCGGGTGATGCGCTTCATGTTCGAGCAGTTCCGGGCTGGCCGCGGAGTGCGCGTCCCAGAAGTCTTCGACCTCCGCCCGACCGATGACTCTGCTCGCGACATCGTGATGGAACGCATTGACGGCGTCACGATGCTCAATGACCTCGAACAGCGCCCCTGGAAGCTGTTTTCCCACGCGAGCCTCCTGGCGCGAGTCCAACGCCAGGTCAACGACGTCGTCGCCCCGGAGTGGATGGTCACGCCGACCACTGCTGCGGCAACAAAGCGGCGCGACGACAGCGTCTTGCATCTCGACCTCCACCCGATGAACGTGATGATGACCGCTGTTGGGCCGGTCGTGATCGATTGGACCAATGCGTCTGGCGGCCCAGCTGGGTTCGACGCGGCACTCACCTTTGTCGAGATCAGAACATTCGAGGTGAGCGGACTGAGTAATCAGTTGGGGCTGCGCCTGTTTGCTGCTGCGTTCAAGCGGGCCCGTGGGAGCGGGGAAATTGACGCATTCGCCGCCGCTGCCTGTGATCACCGCCTGGCCGATGCCCGGATCACGCCGGGTGAGCGAGCCAACGTCGG
>NZ_JBDNIJ010000234.1:0-1830 GCF_041688325.1 Ilumatobacter sp. | reverse complement strand
CCCGCCTCGAAGCGCAGAAAGACCATCGCGAAGCCGCCATTGCCGACACGTACACGATGATCGTTCGAGCCCGGATGAACCACCTTGCGGCCTCGTTTTCATGAGCTTCACGCAGTCACTGACGGCATCAAGCTCATGAAAACGTCAGGGCAGCATCCGCTCTTGGCGGGCACCACGACGTCGTCTGATCGACCGATCGTTATCCGCGGGGCGCATAGCTCGCCGTACAGCCTGAAGATGCGCGCCGTGCTGCGCTATCGGCACATCCCGTTTCGGTGGGTGCTGCGGGGCTCGGCATTCGACACGTTCCCGACAGGATCGGTGCCGATCATCCCGGTGCTGATCTTTCCGGGCGACGACGGCGCGTACTCCGAGACGCTCGTCGACTCGTCGCCACAGATCACACGGCTGGAGGCCGATCACGCGCAGCGCAGTCTTGTGCCGACGGATCGGGCCCTCGCGTTTGTCGACTTCCTACTTGAGGACTTCGCCGACGAGTGGGTCACCAAGGCGATGTACCACTATCGGTGGACCTACGACGCAGATATCGAAAAAGCGGGCCTGCTGTTGCCGCTCGATCAGAACCTGCACGCTCCCGACGAGCAGCTTGCCAAAGCACATGATTTCATCATCGAGCGCCAGGTCGGTCGTCGAGCACTCGTTGGATCGACCGATCAGAATCAGCCCATTCTTGAAGGCTCGTTCGAACGTCTCCTCGACATTCTGCAGGAGCACCTGGCACACCAACCGTTCCTCTTCGGCGAACGACCGGGACGATCTGACATGGCGATGTACGGCCAGCTCAAGCCGATGCTCTGGTGGGATCCGACGTCGACCGCATTGGCTACCGCCCGGGCGCCTCGGGTGGTGAACTGGATCGAGCGGGTCGACGACCTGTCGTCGTGGCCTGTTGCCGACGAGCAGGGAGGTTGGGACGCCAGCGACGCGTTGGCGCTCACGGTGCACCGGTTGCTCGAAGAAGCTGGCCGAACGTACGCCCCATTTATGGTCGCCAATGCGGAGGCGCTGCAATCAGGTGCCGACGAGATGGTGTGCACGATCGACGGCCAGACCTATTCGCAGAGCCCGTTCGGCTATCAGGGCAAGTGTTTGGTGTGGTTGCGCGAGCAGTATGCAGCGCTGGCTGAGGCCGATCGCGCAGCGGTCGATGTACTCCTCACTGGCACTGGTTGCGAGATCCTCTTCGCCTGATGGTGCGACTGAGCGATCTCCACGAAGCAGAAGCCGAACACCTGCAAGCGCGCGCCGATGCGATGTCGCGATTGAACCGGGGGCGTGGATCACGCCCAAGCCGCTGGCCGAGTCGACGGTCGCGATCGTGTCGACCGCCGGCCTGCATCTGCAATCTGATGCGCCGTTCACGCTCGGTGCACTTGGCTACTGGGTCGTGCCGAGCAATGTTGACTGGGGCGACGTCGTGTTGAGCCGCGTCAGCACCAACTTCGACCGCAGCGCATTCCCGGAGGACCCAAACATCTCGTTTCCTGCAGAGCGGTTGCGCGAAATGGCAGACGCTGACGAGATCGGTGGTGTCAGCAACTGGCACTACTCGTTCCTGTTTGACCGTTGTGCACGGGCGCAGTTGGCGCCCTCTCCAACTTCATCGAACGGGCTGGCGTGGCGTGCACGTCGATCAGCCTCGTACGCGAACAGAGCGAAGCCGTTGGCCCGACTCGGGCCCTCTGGATCCCGTTAGCGCTCGGTCGTCCGCTCGGTTCGGCGGAAGATCCGGTCGTCGCAGACCCGTGCGGCGCGTGGCCGGACGTTGTTCGGCGTCAGTGGTGCCGGGCCCGACCAGGTCGACGCCGT
>NZ_JBDNIJ010000233.1:0-4381 GCF_041688325.1 Ilumatobacter sp. | reverse complement strand
GTTGCGACGTTTCGACACCGAAACCTCGATGACCTGGCCGTGCTGATCGACCGCGCGGTACACGTAGCGCCACACACCAGCCACCTTCACATAGGTCTCGTCGACGAACCAGCGATCACCAACACCGTGACGACACGGCCGCGCTGCGTCGATCACGAGCGGAGTGAAGCGTTGCCCCCATCGGTAGACGGTGACGTGGTCGACGTCGATGCCGCGCTCGGCGAGAAGTTCTTCGACATCGCGGTACGAGAGTCCGTAGCGGAGGTACCAGCGCACCGCCAGCAACACCACGTCCGGTGGGAACCGGAATCCTGCAAACGACGGAGAAGCAGAGCGGCGACAACCACGACGACGAATCACCCGGGCACGCTACGACCCCACCCGAGCGTCAACGCAACAGTGCCTCCGTGCTCGCTTGGCCGGTGTTGCGGTGAGCGCCTGGGTGGCCGATACAAACGGGCTGCTACGTCGGTCCTCAAGAGCCCGTAACTATTTGGCCTCGATATTTACAGTTATCCATATTCGGAATCGGTGTAACGGGTGCCCGATCAAATCGACTGGATTGAGCATTCGAGGCTGCTCTGGTTTGTCGTCGGTAGTCCGGCGCTCGACGACGCGCACCACGGGTCCAAGGCCGGGCCCGGCCGAATCTGCGCCTACTTCGTTTGGTTCGGGTGTGCCGTTGCGACACGCGTCAGGTAAACGGTCTTGTTGTCACGGTCCACGACGTACCAAACGCGAGCGCCCTTGGCCATCTCGTACTGCCACTGGTCGCGTTCGACACCTCGGACGGTCGTCGTTGACAGGTTCCCCTTCAGTCGGTGCTGCTTGTCGGGGTTGTCGACGTTGGCGGGATCGGCCGTGAGGCGATCGAACAGATCGGCACACCCGTTTCGTTGCGACGCAACTACATCAGACCATCCAACCTTGCAAGCCCGCTCGGCATGCTGCAACGTGTACTCAGTCTTCTTCGTCGGACGGTGAACACTCCGCTCCTTCACCACAAGTCAGGGCCGCTTGACGCGCGTGTTGAGAGGATCCTCGAACGGCCCAACCGGGCCAAGGCCGCTAGCCCATGCACGAGCGGTGCCACGCCAGGCCGAGAGAGCATCGAGCAATGGTCGCCAGGTACCGAGAGATTCGCAGGTCTCGGCGAGCGGTCCCACTTCAGCGGCCAGAGCGACCTGGTCATCGGTCGGCAGAACGCGCGTCCACGGCCATGCAACACTGAGGATCGCACACACCCGCTCGGGCGATTCTGTCGCGACGACTGCGCTGAGCAGTCCGCACATTTCGCGCATCACTGTTGCGACATCGTGTTCGGGTTCGGAGATTCGCAACGTCTTCGACCCCCGAATCACGGTCACCTCACCGGACGCATCGAGGGCGTCGCCGACCACGGTCGGCCTCTTTGCGAGGTCAGACCACTGAAACGCAGTGGCGGTGACTGTCGAAGACATACGCCAATGCTACACGAAAGCGGAACCAGTTCGTCTTCTATGCCGAATCTGTTCTGTGCCAGTGCCGACCGGCAAACCGGTTCTCGACGGGCTATTCCGACCCTTCGAATACGGGGTATGACGAGGACTGGCGCGGGATGAGAACGACGGGGCGGGTTCCAAGTGGGGCCAAATCATCTGTGCACACCCATACAGCAGCCGAACGAGTTCTTCGAGCGCATCGCTCCATCCGAATCCGCTCCACGAAGGGCCGCCGACTTGTTTCGGGTCGCGGCGACCCATTCTCCGGTAGCTCCAGGATGCCTTCTGGGTTCGGTTGCGAGATCTGATAAATGGCGCCGCTGTCCCGCTGTGACGGCGGCGTTCAGTCTTGCAATCTGTTGGTCCTCGTTCAGGCCCGCCGTCATAGCTCGGGTTCGCCCGCCCGGTCTACGAACGCGGACGCGGTCACTGTTCGCTCAGGGGTGATTGTTGATTCCGAGGTGCGGTGAGACGTCGATCAGGTCGATCCGTGGTTGGGGATGCTTGGGCGGTTGTTCAGTCGAGGTCGGCGAAGGCATCGTCGATCGAGACGGTGCGGCCGGTGCCGTTGTGGTGGCGGTCTGAGGCGTCGAGGAGGGCGACGAAGCCAGCGGGGTCGGTGCGCAGATCGCCGAGCTGTTCGTCGCTGAGTACGGCGCCGACGGGGGTGAGGGTGACGACGCCTTGGTCGTTGGTGGTGACGCTGTAGGTGCGGGTTCGATCGATGACGGCGTTGAGTGCGACGCGGCCGCGGTTGTCGGGCTGCAGCAGGGTCAGTGTGTCCATGCGTGTCAACCTAACATGTTTGGTCCCACAATGGAACAGTGAGGGATCCGGCCCGTCTGTTACAAGTGGGGTAGATTGGTGGGATGCCCAAGGTTCGGATCGACGAAGCGTTCGCCAGCAAGGAGATGAAGAAGCTGCTTCGTCGTCACCCCGACAAACGCGAGAAGGTCAAATCGACGTTGGAACAGCTCGGCGACGACCCGCGGTATCGGTCGTTGTCGTCGAAGAAGTACGACGCAAGTCGGGGGATTTGGCAGTCCTACATCGAGAACAACACGCCGGGGGCGTGGCGGGTGTGGTGGCAATGGGACAGCGACGAACCCGACACGATCATCGTGTTGTCGTTTGGGCCGCACCCCAAGTAGCTCGCACCGAACCGCTGGACGACGGCGACAACGAATCACGGCGGTGTGACGCGCCCTCCGATCGATCAACGCAACAGTGCCGTCAAGACCGGCCCGGCATCATGATCAACGATTGAGATGCCAAAACAACACCCTTGGTCGGCCAGTTCCAACGCGTCTGTTTGGAAGACAAAAGATGAACAGGAAAAGCTTTCGAACTTACGCCAACCTGGCCCCAGGGAATCCGGGCGATGAGCTCACGACTCTTTCAGCAATCGTCGTGACAACAACACGCCAATCACCAGACATTTCGAGTTGAGCATGAGATTGAACTCTGCAACCCAACTCTACGAATCCTCCACCAAAACCCCTGTTCATCGCCTGCTGCCTGGGCCCATGGTGGTCACTGGCTCGGCTCACTCGCACAGAAGCCCGGTTCAGATCCGTTCGAAGTAGCGGTGGCGTTCCCAGTCGGTGACTGCGCTGTCGTAGGCATCACATTCGGATCGATAGAAGTGGCTGTAATGCTCAACGACCTCGTCACCGAGCAGGCGTCGGGCCGCCTCGCTCGCAGCGAACACGGTCACTGCTTCGCGGAGCGACGTCGGAACTCGCTGCACGTCGGCTGACGTGTAGGCGTCGCCGTTGAACGCTGGTGGGGGTTCGATCTGATTCGCGATGCCATCGAGGCCGCTGGCCAAGGCCGCGGCGAAGGCGAGATACGGGTTGACGTCGGCACCAGGAATACGGCATTCGATCCGCAGGCTCGGGCCCGATCCGACAATGCGGAAACCGGTCGTCCGATTGTCATCCGACCATGCCAACCCTGTCGGGGCCCACGACTGATCCTGATAGCGCTTGTAGCTGTTGATCGTTGGCGCGTACAGCACCATGAAGTCACGGAGATGCTGCATCCATCCGCCGAGGAACCAGCGGAATTCATCGGTGCGGTCAGTCCCGTCGGAGAAAAGGTTGGTGGCACCGTCATCGTCCCCCGCATCGTCACCCGGGCCCGACCACAGACTGAGATGGATGTGGCAGCTACTCCCGGATTGATCGTGATGCGGCTTGGCCATGAAGGTGACGGACACACCTTGTTGATCGGCCAACTCCTTCATTGCCTGCTTCATCACGACATGCCGGTCGGCCATCGTGAGGATCGGTGCGTAGCGAATGTTCAGTTCGTGTTGCCCGATCGCGGCCTCGCCCTTCGAATTTTCGACAGGGACCTCGGAGTCTCGAAGTACGCGCCGCGCCGCACCGACATAGTCCTCGACCCGCGCCCCTTGGAGCAGGTGATAGTCCTCGACGTACCAGCCGGCTGCGACGAGTCCGGTGTAGCCCTTGTCGTGTGCGTCGCGATATGTGTCGCGATACAGAAAGAACTCCAATTCGCTTGCCGCCATTGGTGCGTAACCCGCGTGACGCGCGGCGTCGAGCTGGCGGCGCAGGATCGAACGAGGTGCCACGCCGACCGGATGATGATCGACATTACGTTCGACATCGCACAGCACGAACGCCGTCTGCGGAGCCCATGCGGCGAGTCGCAACGTGTCGAGATCCGCAACGAGGTGAAAGTCGCCGAATCCTGATGACCAGTTCGAAAATGCGTATCCAGCTACCGGCTCCATTTCCATGTCGACCGTCATCAGGTAGTCGCAGGCGTGCGTCCCGTCGTCGATGGTCTCGAGGAAGAACGCGGCGTCAAATCGCTTCCCCAGCGTTCGCCCGTAGTGATCGGTGAAGCCCACGACCACGGTGTCGATCGTC
>NZ_JBDNIJ010000232.1:0-15995 GCF_041688325.1 Ilumatobacter sp. | reverse complement strand
TGGGGGTGTTGGGGGTGGCTTCTGAATCGGCGGGCCCGTGGGCGGAGCCGTGGGCGGTGCAGCGATGAGCGGTGTCACGACCACCCGGGTGCCGTGCATTTCGGTGACGGTGACCTTCGACCCGCCGGTGATCGCGATTCCGTCGTTGGTGAGTGCGCTCCATACTTCGCCCTCGACCTTGACGCGACCGCGTCGTTCGGTGTCGTCGGGGTCGATCGTGGCGGTGACGATCGCCGTCATCCCGACGAGCCGATCAGCGCCCACACCTGCAGCAAGGTCGCTTTCACCGGCGAACTTCATCACACGCTTGTACAGCAGGATCCACAACGCTGCGCCGCCGAAGATGAAGACGCCCCACTGGATTTCGATGGCGACGTTGTAAAAGCCCAGCAGAGCGGCAGCGAATGCGGAGACGGAAAAGGGCAGAAGGACGAATGCGCCAGCAAGCACCGTCAGCTCGATGATGACGAACGTGACGCCAATGAACAGCCACACCCACGGCCAGAAGTTGAGGTCGATCCCGAGGTCCAATATGGCCGACAACATGAACTTCACACTACTCGGCCACCCGAGCGGAGCGGGTTCGACGGGACTTCCAGGACTCGGACGTAGTGGCGAGGTCGCTGGCTGGCGGTTGCGGTCACACTGTGCCTGACACGGTGTGAGACACGGTGTGACCGTTAGGCGCGGCGGATGCGCAGGGGCGTCTCGGTGGGCGAGGTGATGCAGGCGCCGGTGTCGCAGTCGAAGCGCCAGCCGTGCAGCGTGCAGACAAACTCACCGTCTTGGATTTCGCCGAAGGCTTCGAGGTCGGCATCACGGTGTGGGCAGCGCCGCTGGACGACGTAGTTGCCGACTTGGATATCGGCCTCGTCGACATGGTCGCCGCCGCCGGCTGCGATCTCGAGTTTGCGCACCACTTCGGCTTCGGTGCGCTTCATCCGTTCACGCGACAACGACTTCAAGAAGTTGTAGACGTATTCGTTGAACTCGCCTTCGCGCCACGCCGTGAAGCGGCACGACAGCAGCAGCGAGTTACTCCAGTCGACGGCGCGTTGAGCGGTCACGGCTTCGACCAGGTCGCGCGAGATGTCGAACCGGAAGCGGTATTGCTCGCCGTCGTGGCGGCGTACCTCGGCGTTCGGGAAGTCGATCAGGATGGGCAGGTTGCCCGCGTTGATCAGAACGTTCGCGCCGACCATCGAACACAGCGTCGGCGCCATCTCGAGCAGCGGCTGCCACCAGTTTTGCAGCTCAGCCAGCAGGTCGATATCGAGCGCCTTCCAGCCAGCTTTCATGTCGTCGAGCCACGGCAACCAGTCGGCCTGGTACTGCTCGAGGTAGGCGCGCTTGTCCGTGAAGATTGCGTCGACGTCAGCACCCGGCATCGGGTGGGTCGAGGTGATCGCGTCGCCGACCTCAATCGTGGTACCGGGGATGTTCAGCACGCCATCGCGTCCGCTGTCGCTGAGCATCGCGAGGAACGCGGTCTGGTCGGGGAAGATCGACAGCTCGTCACCGTCGATCATGTTCAAGTCGAAAAGGTCAGGGTCGAGGAAGCAAGGCGGGCCGGCGCTCGGCACGACAGCGCGTGCGTCAATCTTTTCGACGTACCGCATCGCACGGGCGAACTGGGCTTTGACCTTCGTCGTGCACTGGCGCCGCTTCTCAGTGTCGTCCATCTCGTAGACCATCGGAAACCAGATCGCGCCGGAGAACTGCAGCCAGTGCAGATCGACCGGACCGTGCGCAGCGAGCTGGCCGAGGTCGTTCGTGCGACAGTCGTTTTGGTTGACGAGGATCGCATCGTCGGCCATGACGACCAGCGCTGAGTCGCCGCCTGGGCCATCGGTGATCGACGACTCGATGTGAATGGCGACTTTGAGGCCCGCCGCAATCTCCAGTTCTTCGGTGTCGTTCGTCTCCAAGAAATTGGTGAACCCGTGCTCCTGCAATGTGCGCCGCTGCTCGCGGGTTGGGAAGTCTGGGAGCAGGATTGGAATATCACGACGCAGATGCCGATCGAGCCATGCCTTGTCGTGGTGATCGCCGTGCAGGTGCGACACGTAGAGGAAGTCGGCCTGCTCGATCCGCTCCTGCAGTTCGTTGCTCAGCTGATCGTTGCGCGGGAACGGGAACCACCCACCAAAAAACGCGGGCTGGAACCAGGGGTCACACAGAATGGACCCCGCTGACGTCTCGATCAGAATTCCTGCATGGCCAATCGACGTCGCACGCACTCCTTCAGGATAGAGGTGCTGGCGGTGGTGCGGAAGATCGTGTGCCGCCTGTTGGTGTTTCGATTTTGTGTGAGCGATTGCGGGAACCGACGCAGTAATCGCTCACACAAAATTGGGGAAGCAGTTTTGTGTGAGGAGAACTGGGCAACGACGCCGTAATTGCTCACACAAAAGCTTCAGAACCGGTGTGAGGCCACGCAGTGCAGCCGGACTGAATCAGGCGACGGGTGGGTCGGTGAATTGCTGCCCTGCACGCGAGACATGCTCGGTCCAGGCACTGCCGTCCCAGTAGCGGAGTTCGTAGCGGCCGGACGGATCGGCGTACCAGCCGGCGGGGACACTCGACTCGGCGGCAGCAGCTTCGGTAGCAGCGTCGACGGCCTGGTCAGCAACACCACCTGTTGCGGCAACGGCCTGATCACCGGAGTCAGCCGTACCGGCTGCTGCGTCATCGGCACCGACCTGCGCTGCGAGAACAGCGATGTCGTTGTCAGGAGCGGCGGCCCAACCGGCCGGCTCGGCTGCTGCTGCAGCGTTGGCTGCAGCGTTGGCTGCATCGACGGCAGCAGCGTTGCTTGAATCGTTGGCTGCATCGACGGCGGGCACGTACGGCGTGTCGTCGCCCGGCAGCGTTGGCGTGTCGACTGAGGCGTTGGGCGCCTCGGCGGCAGCGGGCATCTCAGCGACGGGAGAAGCAGCGACGCTGACGTCGCCAGCCTCGCTGGGGGTGGACCCGGAATCAGCGCTCTCACGGCTCAAATAGGCCACGATGTTCGTGCCCGCGGCCACGATCGAGACGACAGCCCAACCCTCAGCCGACTTCTCGGTGAGCATGGGGGCGAGGGATTCGGCATCGTATGACGACGCGGTGATCGAGAAAAACTCCTGCATTACAGCAGATTAGTCCACGACCCGCCCAGAAACAGACGCATTGGGTTCGTTCATGAGGAATCTTTGTCACTCGTCGGACGGTTGTAGGCCTTCGGTGAGGGCGTTGACATCGGCGTGCTGGGGATCACCGTCGTAGGTGACAACGCCACCGCTGAGGGCGACGAGGCGTTGGCTTTCCATCACGCTCGACAGTTCATGCGTGGCGACAACGAGTGCTGCTCCGTCGGCATGGGCGAGCCGAAACAGCTCGAGAAGTGCAAGGCGTCCGGTGCGGTCGAGACCGACGAACGGCTCGTCAACGAGCATCACGTCGAAGGGCCGGACGAACGCCATCGTGATCGCAGCCTTTTGCTTGAGCCCGCGGCTGAACGTCATCGGGAGATCATCAGCACGGTCAACGAGCCCCACAGCGTCGAGGAGGTCCACGGCGTGCTGTTCCCAGTTTTCGGTGCCGTGGAGGCGA
The DNA here is from genome assembly GCF_041688325.1 of Ilumatobacter sp. Classification (GTDB taxonomy): domain Bacteria; phylum Actinomycetota; class Acidimicrobiia; order Acidimicrobiales; family Ilumatobacteraceae; genus Ilumatobacter_A. Next base: position 12,401 of record NZ_JBDNIJ010000232.1, on the reverse strand, counting down.
GCGATGTACTCGAGGTGCTCCCAGACGCTCAGATCGTCGTAAAACACCGGCGCGTCTGACAGGTAGGAGAGTGCCGCACGAGCGTCGGGCGAACCAAGCGCGTTGCCGGCGATCTCGGCCGTACCGTCGGAAGGTTCGAGCATCCCGGCGAGCATGCGGATCAACGTGGTCTTGCCGCTGCCGTTGTGGCCGATCAGAGTCACCCGTTCGCCCGCGTTCACTTCAAAATCGATCGGTGCGAGTGCCTGGGCGTCGCCGTATCGCTTGGTCAATGCGACAGCGCTAATCGCGGGTGTGGTGTTCATCGGGTTCCCATCATGAAGGATTCAGGTCGTTTGCCGTGCAGCCCGGCCAGCTTCGAAGAATGATCGAATTGCGATGCCCCAGTGGTCGCGTCGCTGGACCCAGCGCACGAGTAGACCGAGGACTAACGCAACGCCGATGGTGGCCCGGACGGCTGTGCCGGCGCTCGGATTGAAACGCATTGCGATGATCGGGAGAAGGCCAAGGCTGCTGAGGAAGATCGGCAAAAAAGTCGAGAACGCGTTGCTGAAGCCGGCGAACTCGGGCGGGACAAATGACTGCTCGGTGTCGCGGGGTGTGCCCATGATGTTTGTGTCGGCCACGGCGATCAGGGTCGGCGCATCGAGCACCGCTCCGGCAACTGGGCCAATAGCGCCGGCGAGGGTGGCCGGCAATGCGATGGCAAACGCGGCTGCGGCGTGGGTCGGCTCGAGGATCGATGCAGCCGCGGCGCCGAGGAGTGCGGCTACCGCGAGCAGCGCCGCGGGAGCAACCAGGTGGTGGACAAAAAGTTGGCCACGTTCGATGGGGAGCCCGTCGGTGATGTCTGGGCGGTCAATCTCTTGCGACAACGGTTCGATGGCTTCCATGCCGAGCAGGAACAGGGCGGCGAGTGTCCCAAGGAGAAACAGCAGGCTGGAACTGGTTGCGAGCGATGCACAGGCGCCGCCGACCATTGCGAGGCTGGCGATGCGCGCGAGCCGCGATGCCGGTAGCCGTCGAAGTGACCGGAATCCGCGCCGCCAGATCATTGAACGGACGGAACCATGCGACCCACGGCGTTCGGTGATGGGTGTTCGTGGTGAGCCTCCCCACGGAGTTGACCGGAGCGTTTCAGCGCGCAGTTGGCGGCGCAGCATGACGACGGTTCGCAGGTCTTGCACGGTCGCCGCGAAGCGGAGTTGTGTGACCAGTGAGCCGCGGCGCGCGAGCGGTTCGATGCGCAGGCCGCCACAGACGGCGAGCGAGAGCACGATCGCTCCAAGTGTGATGGCGATCGCGACGACGTCGATACCTTGCTGACGGATCCCCCAGAAGGCAAGGCTCCCGTCGAGGTCGGCTGGGCCGAAACGCAGCGGACTCTTGCTCGGGCCGTTCCAGTCGATCCACGCGGCTGCGCCCTGCCAGGCGAGACCAACCGCTGCGACTCCGGTGGCGGCCCAGCGCGGCAAACGGATGACGTGGGCGATCACGGCCGATGTGACGAACACGGCACCCGTCACGGCGCCGAAGAGCGCGCCAGCGCCAGCCCATGCTGCTCGCGATCCTTCGACCTCTCGGGCGACGAACTGTCCGAGCACGGCGGTCGCCATTGCAAACGAGAACGTGACGGATCGGATCCGCTGGCCGACCGGCCGCAGCAGTGCGCGTCGTCGGTCGATTGGTGAGAGAAGAACGTGGCGGATGTCGGCCACTTCGATCGCCACGGGTCCGCCATCAGCTCCACTGCGGAGGCCCAGTCCAAAGGCCAACACGACGATGAGGCCGATGACCGATGGGCCCCGTGCCAACAAGTCGGAGGTCTTGATGCCGTCGCCGACTACTCCGTCGATCGCGTCCGAAGCGAGAACGACGCCAGTCAGACCGACGAGTGCGAACAGGTAGACGCGGTAGGCGACATCGAACCATTCGGCATCACCGAGTCGACGACTTTGGCGAGTGCGACGCAGGTCGCGCAATGCTCCTGCCGTGTCGATTTCCATCGTCCGCGACGCTATCCGTCGCCGTGACCACCGACTCGATTCCGATAGCTGTGAAAGCTGACCGGTGCCGAGGAGGAACGCCTCCTGTAGTGCAAACTATGAAGAGGAATACTCCGATGACCAAGTCGGATGACGAGGAGCCTCTCATGACGACACAGACCTGCAACCGATTTTTCGCCGCACTTGCGGCCAGCGCCCTCCTTGCCTTGTCGGCGTGTGGAGGCAGCGATGCCGCCAGCGACACCGCATCCGACACTGCACCCGAGCTGGCCGCTGATGTTGATGAAGCCGCTCCTGAAGAGGCAACGGCGGTGCCGGTCGTCGCTGTCGCCGCGATCCTCGAGAGCTCCGCATCGTTGACCGTCACCGGCGAGGCCCTGCCGCCGCTCGAAGATCCGAATAACGACGCGGCGGTCGGCACGGCTGCCCCGGTCGTCGTCGGCGCCACCTTCGACGGCACCGAAGTGTCGATCGGCGGCCCGACCGATGGGCCGACGATGCTCGTGTTCCTCGCTCACTGGTGCCCGCACTGCAACGACGAGATCCCCGAGATCGCGACGTTGCGTGACCGCGGCGACCTGCCTGACAATCTCAACATCATCGGTGTCAGCACCGCAGTGCAGCCCGATCGTGACAACTTCCCGCCGTCGAGCTGGATTGTTGAGAAGGATTGGACCTGGCCGGTACTTGCCGACACTGCCGACTCGGAAGCCATTCAACTGTATGGCGGCACGGGCTTCCCGTTCACCGTGATGCTGAACGCCGACGGCACTGTCAACGCCCGCAAGAGCGGCAACGAATCGGCCGACCAGATCCTCGAGTGGATCAACACCGCACTCCTGACCGTCTGATCTTGGGCTCGCCGAGCTGGCTGGTTGAATCAGCCGGCCCAGGTTGGTGGCAACGTCGTGTGGTCACTGACGTTGCAGTCGTCGCCGAACACCAGATAGCGGTCGAAGTTGCGCAGAAACCAGCGGTCGTGGGTGACGGTGACGACGGTGCCGTTGAACTGTTGGAGACCGACTTCGAGCGCCTCGGATGACACGAGGTCGAGGTTGTCGGTCGGCTCGTCGAGCAATAACAACGTGGCGCCCGAGAGCTCGAGCAGCAGGATCTGAAATCGCGCCTGCTGGCCACCCGACAATGTCTCAAACAGTTGGTGCGCCGCGTGCTGGAGCTCGTAGCGACGCAGCATGCCCATTGCCTTGCTGAGCACCACGTCGTGATCGTGCAAGATGTCAACGAGCTCGCGCCCGTTCCACTCGGGGTGCTCATGTGTCTGGTGGAACAACCCGGGAACAACACCTGAGCCGAGCCGGCACACACCGTTGTGAGCCACTGCGCCAGGACCCGAACGAGGAGCACTGTCCATCGAGGCGGAGTCGAGGAGGCGGAGGAAATGGCTCTTGCCGACACCGTTGCCGCCGAGCACAGCAACGCGCTCGCCGTACCAGAGCTCGGCGTCGAACGGATCGGTCAGGCCTTCGATCTCCAACCCCTCACAGATGACTGCTCGCTTGCCGGTGCGTGCGCCGCGCAGCTGAATGTTGATCACCTGCTCGGCCACGTCGGGCGGCCGTTCGTTCTTTTCGATGAAGTGGCGCAGCTTTGTTTCGGCGGCTTTCAACTTCGGTGCAAACGCTTCACTCATCGAGGTGCGCTGGCGCATCAGCTTCACGTAGTCGGCGAGCCGCAGCTTCTCGGTGTCGTACAGCGCACGGTTGTGGGAGCGAACGTTGTCGTGGTGCTCCTTCGCCGTGGCGTACGTGGCGAACGAGCCGCCATGTGTCCATGCTCCAGCCGGGTCGATCGTCACGATCTTGGTCGCGGTAGCGGCGAGCAGTTCGCGGTCGTGGCTGATGTAGACCACGGTCTTGCGGGTCTCGTTGAGCTGCCGTTCGAGCCAGCGCTTCGCTGGGACGTCGAGGAAGTTGTCGGGCTCATCGAGCACGAGCACGTCGAACTCGCTGCGCAACAACGCCTCAAGTGCGAGTCGCTTCTGCTCGCCACCGCTCAAGGTGCGGAGCAGCCGGTCGGCCACTGCATCGAACGATTCACCGAACGCCCGCGTCGTGCACTCGTTCCACAGCACCTCGGCGTCATATCCGCCGACATCGCCCCACGCCGCGATTGCTTCGGCATACGCCATGCCGTCGTCGTTCGCGAGGGTGGCCTCGGCGGCAGCGAGCCTCGTTGCTGCACCGCTGAGTCGGGGAGGAGCGATTGAAAGGAGGAGTTCGCGGACGGTTGATGCAGGGTGTTCGGCGGTGCCGACGAGCTGGTGCATCACCCCAAGCTGACCGTCGATGCTGATCGTGCCGGCGGTCGGCGTGAGTTCGCCGGTGATCAGTCGGAGGAGCGTGGTCTTGCCGACTCCGTTTGCACCGACCAGCGCAACACGGTCACCGTTGCCGATCGTGAAACTGATGTCGTCGAGCAGCTCATCGCCACTGGGAAGACGCCATTCGAGATGGCTCACTGAGATCGCGCCCATCAGATGACCCTGATCACGGTCGGAGGTGGTCGGCGGCAGCGACGGCGCGTTCGATCACGATGCGGACCGGGATGCCGAGCGCTTCGGCCGCGCGTGCGGCATCGTTGAACTCGACCTTCGTGCGATGGGCCGCGACCTTGAGCCCGATGGTGTGGCCGTCGATCTCGACGCTCGTCATCTCGCGCTGCTGAGGCCAGCGCACGAGCGAGGTGGCACGCACACCGAGCGAACCGGTTTCACGCACCAGCACATCGCGCACGGCGTCGCGTAGCGCAGGCTCGCACAACGCACTCACGGTGTGCGCCGGGCGGCCTTTCTTCATGACGATCGGTGTGGCCCAGGCATCGTGTGCGCCCGCAGCGAGGAGCCGATCGATGGTGTGCGCGATGACCTCGCCGGACACGTCATCGACGTTGACGTCGAGCTGCACGATCGGAGCGCCATCGTCACCAGCAAGCAACGCAGCGGCTTCGACGATCGTGACTTGGACGACGTTGGCGCGTCCGGGCGGGTCGGCAGTCCCGGCGCCGTAGCCGACGCTGCTCGGGGTCCCGGAGGGCATCGGGCCGAATTCGGTGGCCAGGGTCGTCATCAACGCGGCACCGGTCGGCGTCGCGGTTTCCAGCGTCATCGGCAAGCCGTGCGTTGGCGCGCCAGCTTCGGTGAGGAGCGCGAGTGTTGCCGGGGCCGGGTGGGGGAGCGCGCCGTGAGCTGTCTGCACGATGCCGCTGCCAAGGCCAATCGACGAGCACACAACACGTTCGATGCCTAACGATTCGAGCGCTGCGCAGACGCCGATGACGTCGATGATCGAGTCGAGCGCACCGATTTCGTGCAGCTCGACGTCGGCTGGATCGATGCCGTGAATCGCGCCTTCGACTGCAGCCAACCGTTCGAAGACGGCGCGGGCCCGGGAACGCACCCGGTCGGGGAGATCGGCCGCGTCGAGGAGCGCAAAGATCTCACTCGCAGGGCGATGGACGTGCGGCGCAGCCTCTCCAGAGTGCTCACTGTCATGTGCGTGCAACCCGTCGTGCGTGACAATGTTTGCCCACGTCGCGCCAACTCCGCACCGCTGGACGCGTTCGAAGAACATGGCGTAGCCGTCGACGCCGAGCCCGGCGACCGTGTCGGCAATCGTGTCGGTGTCGGCACCGGCATCGACCAGCGCAGCCATCACCATGTCGCCGGCGACACCGGCGTGACAGTTGAACCACGCCGTACGCGTCACGGACACATCCTCGCAATTGCGCAGGCCGCGCCGAACCCGTTGTCGATCCCGACGACCGTGATGCCCGACGCACAGGTGGCATGCATTGCCAACAGCGCGGTGACGCCTTCGAGCCCGGCGCCGTAGCCGACGCTGGTCGGGACAGCAACCACTGGTACGGACGTGAGCCCACCAATGACGCTCGCCAGCGCACCTTCCATGCCGGCAATACAGATCACTGCGTCGGCTGAGGTGACGTCGTCGAGGCGAGCAAGGAGCCGGTGGAGGCCGGCGACACCGACGTCGGCGATGAGCCGAGGCGCAAAGCCATAGGCGCGCAGCGTCAATTCGGCCTCGTGCGCCACAGCGAGGTCGCTCGTCCCGGCAGTGATGACGAGCACGTCTGAGGTGCGCGTCTGCTCGGCCCCACGCCACAGCAGCGTCCCGTTGGCTTCGATGGCTGGGCCGTGCGCTTCGAGGCACGCAGCCCGCTGCGCGCTGTCGGTCCGGGTGAGGAGCACCGGGCCCGATCCGTGTTCCAGAAGCTCTGCGACGATCTTGACGCAGTGCTCGACGGTCTTGCCTGGCCCGTACACGGCCTCGGGCATGCCTTGGCGGAGTGCGCGGTGATGATCGACGAGCGCGCCGTCCACATCGGCAAACGGGAGCCGTCGGAGCTGTGCCACCGCATCGTCGGGATTGGTCGTTCCTGATCGGATGCTCTCGATCAGTTCACGGAGGCCTTGTTCGTTCATGAAGGCATCGTGCCAGAAGGAAGACGTAACGCCATGTCAGCCGATATGTCTGGGCGGCAGTTCGTGGACAATGGCCTACGCTCAGCCTCATGAACGAGAGTGGGACTGGGCAGGCAACGGAGATCAAACGCGTTGGATTCTTCGGTCCGTTCGGCACGTTCACGCAACAGGCGCTCCGGACTCAGGCCGACCTGGTTGCAGCTGAGCAGATTCCGTTCCGCACGGTGCCCGACATCCTCGACGCAGTGCAGGCCGGCGTGGTCGATGTCGGCTTCGTACCGATCGAGAACTCGATTGAGGGCATGGTCAACTTCACGCAGGACGCGCTCGCCTTCGACTACGACCTCGTCATCCAGCGCGAAGTCGTGATCGACATCGAGCACTGCCTCGTCGCCCGCCCGGGCGTCACGCTCGCCGACATCTCGACGATCCACTCAATACCTGTCGCCACGGCGCAATGCCACCGCTACCTCCGCGAGACGCTGCCCGAAGCCGATATCCGCGCCGCGAACAGCACTGCCGACGCCGCCAAAACCGTTGCCGAATCTGACGATACGAACATCGCCGCGCTCGCCCCGCGGGTCGCGGCTGAGCTCTACGGCCTTGATGTGGTTGCTGCCGACATCGCCGACCACGAGGGCAACCAGACCCGCTTCCTGCTCGTCGCCCGCGACGGTGTGCCCGCACCGACTGGCCACGACAAGACGGCGCTCGTCATCTATCAACGTGCCGATGCGCCAGGCTCGTTGATCTCGATTCTCCAGGAATTCGCCGCTCGTCAGATCAACCTGTCGAACCTGTTCAGTCGTCCAACGAAAGACGGCGGCCTCGGCGACTACTGCTTCATCATTTACGCCGATGCCCACGTGTCCGACCAGCTCCTTGCCGACACGATGCGGTCGCTGCACGCAAAACAAGGCCGCGTCAAGTTCCTGGGTTCGTACCCGGCCGTCGGTGAGCACGCCGCCGCTGCCCGCGCCGACGCAGGTGGCCGCTGGGATGTCGCTGACGCCTGGCTGGCTGCCATCCGCGCCCAGATCAACTAACTCGTCACGACCCTCCTACTTTCCTGCAGAGGTCCCTGTCCGCGTCCCAGTCTCTTTTTCCTGGGCTCAACGTGGAGATGCCCCGCCGTTAGTCTCGGCGTCATGTCGGAACAGCCTGTCGCAGTCGTCACCGGTGCCAACTCAGGGATCGGTCGCGCTGCCGCGGTCCACCTTGCTCAGGAAGGGATGCGCGTCTTCGGAACGGTGCGCTCAGCGTCCAAGGCCGAGAAGCTGCTGGCGATGGCTGCAGCTGCTGGGGTCACTGTCGAACTCGCCGAGCTCGATGTCGCTAACGACGAGTCGGTGCAGGCTGGCTTCGCACAGATTCTCGCTGCTGCAGGTCGTGTCGATCACTTGGTGAACTCGGCCGGAGTGGGCGGCAACGCCGTCGCCGAGGAGTGCCCTCCCGATCTGTACAACAGTGTCTTCAACGTCAATGTCACTGGCGCTGTCCGCTGTGCCCAGCAGGTGCTGCCGGGCATGCGCGAGCGCCGATCAGGCACGATCGTCAACATCACCTCGGTGGCCGGCCGCATCGCGGCACTCGCGCAGTCGCCCTACGTCGCTTCCAAGTGGGCGCTCGAAGGCGTCAGCGAGGGGATGGCTCAAGAACTCGCGCCGTTCGACGTACGTGTGGCAATCGTCGAGCCCGGTGTAACGAAGTCAGCGATCTTCGCCAAGAACATCGATGCGCCGAACTCGACCGGCGCCTACGACGCTCACTATCAGAAGATGTTTCAGTTCTATGCCGCCGGGTACATGAGCGCGACCGACCCGTTCGAGGTCGCCAAGGTCATCCACCACTCGATCGTTACCGACGCACCCGAGCTGCGGTACGCCGTCAGCTGGGCGGGCCCCGAGATGGCTGCGCTGCACGACCGCATCGACCACGCCGACTGGCTCGAACTGGGCCGGATCGTCGACTTGGACAGCTACATGACGCGTTTCGAAGAAATCTTCGGCGTCGACATCTATACGCCGAGATGAATACCGCCGTCCCGCTCAAGATCCTGACCGTCTGTAGTCACAACCGGACTCGTTCTGTGATGACAATGGTGATGCTGCAGTCGATGCTCGACGCGCAGTTGGGTGATGGCGCAGCCATCGTCCGGTCGCTCGGTTTCGGGCCAGAAGGCATTCCGTCGATTCCTGATGCGGTCGCTGCAATGAAGCGGCGCGGCTTCGACACGTCTCAACACCGCAGCCGCAAAGTCACTGCGAAGAACGTCGGTCCGGCTGACCTCATTCTCACGTCGGAACGCAATCACGTCGTCAAGATCGCTGCGATGTCACCACAGGCGTACCGCCAGACGATGACGTTGCCCGAATTCTTGTCGCTTGCAGAACTTGATGATTCGCCGCCGGCAGAATCAGTTCGCGACTGGGTTGGCGGGCTGACTGCGTCTCGGTCAGCGCGCTCCTACATGGAGAGTGACGTGGGTGAGATCATCGATCCGACCGGATCCGCTCCCCGGGCATTCGAAAAGTCAGTCGTGGGAATGGAAGAGATGTGCAGACGCGCAACTCACTACATCGTCCGGGTTGCCGAACCTCCGGAGACCGCCAAACGCTTTTCGTTCGACTGAAACCGTCAGAGGAATTGGCCGACGGCGTGGATCACGAGGCCGGCCAAGCCGCCGACGATGGTGCCGTTGATGCGGATGAACTGCAGGTCGCGACCGACCTGGAGCTCCAACTTGTCGGCGGTCGACGCTCCGTCCCATTTGGCGACCGTTGACGAGATGATGTCACCGACCTCAGCCCGGTAGTTCTCGACGGCGTAGGCGAGGGCGTCGGAGACCCATCCGTCGATCTTCGCCTGGAGCACCGGATCGCCGGCCAAACGTTCACCGAGCCGCTGGAGGCTGGCCACCAAACGGACACGCAGTTGGCTGGCCGGGTCGTTGGCGGCACTGATCATCCCGCGTTTGGTTTCGACCCAGAGTGAGTCGATCCATCGGCGCACTTCGGGGTGGTCGAGCAACTCTTCCTTGAGCGCCTCGCCGGAGGCCAGCAGCTTGGGATCGTTACGCAGCCGCTCGGCGAATGCCATGGTTCGTTCGTCGACATTCCTGCGGATTTCGTGCTGCGGGTTGCGGCCGACGTCGTCGAGAAAGCGGCCGACAGCGTCGTAGATCTTGTTGAAGACACGATCGTCGATCGGCTCGGGGACCCACCACGGTGACTCCTCGTCGAGGCGGTCGCGGAAGGTGCTGCGGTTGTCGTTGAGAAAGCCGGCGATGCCGACGAGTACAGCGTCGAGGAGTCGTTGCTGATGGCCGCCCTCGACGGTGAGGTCGATTGCCTTGCCGACCAGCGGCGTGATGGGCGTGGCGCGCACACGCGATTCGATGAGGTGCTCGAGGCCTTGCTGGATCTCGTTGTCGTCGAGTACTTCGAGCCCGCCGCGCAAGACGTCGGCAACCGCGTCACCCGCGCGAGTTGCGTTGGTCGGCGCGGCCAACCATTCACCGGCACGACGACCGAGTTCGGCGCCGCGCAACCGTTCATCGATTACGTCGCGTGTCAGGAAGTTTGACTCGACGAACTCGCCGAGGCTCTGCCCGATCTGATCTTTGCGCTTGGGGATGATCGCCGTGTGCGGGATGGGGATTCGCAGCGGATGTCGAAAGAGCGCGGTGACGGCGAACCAGTCGGCGAGCGCCCCGACCATCGCGGCCTCGGCGCAGGCACGGAGGTAGCCGACCCACGCACCGGACTCCTCGTTGATTTTGGCCACGACGTAGATGGCCGCGGCGATGACCAGCAACGAGGTGGCCACCAACTTCATGCGCCGGAGCGCCTCCCGCTTCTCGAGATCGGGGTCGACAGTCATCTTGCCTCCGGATGAAGCAGAACCGACTGGCGAGCCCGACTCAGCCCCAGACTTCACGAACCTTCTCGTACACGCCCTGGTCGAAGGAAAATTCAACGAGGTTGCCGTCGGGGTCTTCGAGCATGCAGATGTAGCCGATCGGGTCGGGCATCATCTGCGCCTCCATGGCAAGGCAACCGTCGGCCTTGGCACGCGCTGCGATGGCGTCGACGTCGGCCTTGGTCGGCAGCTCCATGCCGAAGTGATTGAACGGAGCGAGCTTCGCGAGCGGAGTTGGGGCGAACGGATCGCGGCCCTCAAAGAACTGCGCCAGCACGAGCACGAAGGGGTGTTCACCCGAATCGGAGTGACCGAGCCACGCCCCGTATCCATCAGCGTCTTCACGCCTGTCGAGCAATTCGAGTGCGGTGTATTGCTGATACCAGGCAAGAGTGGCGTCGATGTCGGCGACACGCAGTGCGATGTGTGTCCAACGCGACGACGTCGGACGAAGCCCGTGTGTAGCTGCGCTGTCGCTCATTGATGCACCCTCCGGTGATCTGTACGTCGTCGCCGACGTTGCCCCACAGTATGAAGGTCGTTCGCAGCCGTACTGCTGGTCGGGAGCATGCTCACTACAAGTGGCCTTCACACCTTCTCTGTGGCTGCTTTGGTGCCTCTTCGTGCATCTTGGAACTCTTGTAAGAGAGAAACCTAGCTGGTGCCACGGTCGCGGCGTCTAGAGTCGCGCGGTGGCGCAGTCATCGATTTCCGTTCGCGTGTTGTCGTTCAACGTCTGTCTCGGGGGCCGGTCGGTCGACATCAGCAAGGTCGCCGAGGCGATCAGTGCATCGGGCGCCGACGTGGTCGGTCTCCAGGAGGCTGGTGCGAACGTCGAGCTCATTGCGCGGCTTGTTGGATGGGCCCACTTCGACGACCGGCACCAGGTGATCTCGCGCTGGCCGATTGCCGAACCGTCCGATGCGGCCGGCGCATACGTCTACGTGCTCCCCGAGCCGACCGCGGTCATAGCGATCGGCAACGTGCACCTCCCATCCGATCCGTACGGTCCGTACGAGCTGCTCGACGGGCTCGGCGTCGAGCAAACCCTCGACCTCGAACGGAGCACGAGGCTCGCCACGCTGCGGCAGCGGACCGACGCCTGGACGTCGCTGGTCGGTCGAGGCGTGCCGCTTGTGGTGACCGGTGATTTCAATGTGCCGGCGCACACAGATTGGGGTCCCGGCTGGGCGGAGCACCGGGCCCAACCGATGGCTTGGCCGGTGAGCGAAGCGATGACAGCGCTTGGTTTCGTCGACACATACCGGATGGCCAACCCCAAGTTGCCCGGGCTCACGTGGACATACGGATACCCGTATCCACACGGCGGTGAGGCCGAACCGCGCGACCGAATCGATTTCGTGTGGGCCCTCGGTCACGACACAATTACCGATGCCGCGCTCGTTGGCCCGGCAGGCGTGCCCGACGTCGTCGTTGAGGTCGATCCGTGGCCGTCCGATCACCTCGCCGTCGTGACCACGATGACCATGAAACCTGTCGAACCGATGCCTTACGTTGCGCCGCACGCGTCGCGGGTCGAGGTGGGCGAGCTGTTGCGCGTGCGGTTTGCGACTCCGGGCACTCCAGGAGATCGAATCGGCCTGGTGCCGACCGCTGCGCCGATTGACGACGTTCTGATGTGGGTCGCCCCGATGGAGGTCGACCGTTTCGGTGAGGTGACGTTCGGAACCGCGCATCTCGCACCGGGCGAGTACGACGTTGTGCTGGCGACGGCTGCCAGCGAGATTGGACGGCGCCGCATCTGGCTTGTTGGTCGAGGTCGCCAGCCGAGCGTGGCCGCCGGTTTCGACGCGAGCTCGCTCGTCGTGAGCTGGCAAGCGACCTACGGCCGACGTTTCGACTGGGTTGGGGTGTACGCCGCTGGTGACCCCGATCTCGAGAACGGCGCGCTGGCGGCCGCCGAAACCGGCGCGACGATCGATGGCAGCCATTCGTTTGAAGGGCTCGGAGACGGGCCGTTCACGGTTCGGCTGATCGGCGACAGCAGCATTGCC
>NZ_JBDNIJ010000231.1:0-4885 GCF_041688325.1 Ilumatobacter sp. | reverse complement strand
ACCAGAGAGAGGAGGTGGTCCATATAATGCCAGACAGTTATTACGGGATCCTGGAGGTGGTTGGCCGCTAGGTCAACAGGCTGGATCGCCTGGCGAATACTCGCCAACCCCGCTGTACGTCATTGCCGCAGTTGATCCCGGCGGTGTGTTGAACTCTTGAGTTCGGCTCGTGATGTCGTGCAGTCCCAAACAGTTGTGTGCAACGCCCGAGTGCCACCCGGTACTCGGGCGTTGCCGCGTCAGCCGTTCGGCGCCGTAGATTCGGAGCGTGCAGAGTCGAGTGACTGCGACGCGATTTTTGTTCGTGTCGATTATCGAGAACAGCCGCCCATGGCAGCGGCGATTGGTTGGCGGTCTCGTTGCCATCGTCGTGTTCTTCGTTCTGGTCCGCCAAGCAGCCGGCGTGGTGCTGGACCGCTGGTGGTTCGACTCGGTCACGACCGCGCCCGTTTGGCGGATCCGGTTCGTCGCCCAGACCGAACTCGCCGTCGGCACCGGGCTACTGACCGCGGCGATCCTGGGGACGAGCGTCTGGTTCGTGCTGCGCGTCGGGCGATACGGGGTGGCGCCGCAACCACGCTTCATCGAGCGCTATCACGAACGGATGGGTCCGGGCCACCGATGGCTGCTGGTCGGGGGCACCACGTACTTTGCGTATCACATTGGTCTCGCGGCGAGCCAGCAGTGGCAACTGTGGTTGCTCTTCCAACATGGAAGCGACATTGGACAGTCGGCTCCGGTCGCCGGCGGTGACATCGGGTTCCACCTGTTCCGACTCCCATTTCTGGCCGCTGCGAGTTCGTATCTTCGCCAACTGTTCCTCTTTACCATCGTGGTGTCGGCCTGTGCCCATCTCGCATCTGGCGCGCTGCAGTTCGGGCGTCGGGGTCAGCGCTCGTCGCCGTATGCAATCGCGCATCTGGCGACGTTGTCTGCAGCGTTTGCTGCGTTGCAGGCCGTCCACTACGTGGCCGTGGCGCGACCCTCGATCGCGACGAATCGGGTTGGCACATTCGATGGGCCGGGGTTCACCGAGCGGTCTCTGACCAAGCCGGGATTGTTACTGGTTGCGCTGTTCGCGGTCGCGGTGGGCTTCGCTGCGGTGTGGCTTGCCCGGACGTTGCAGTGGCGTCCGTTCCTGATCACACTCGGGGCTGCAACGTTCGTCCACCTCGCCGTGCTCGTCGTGTTGCCGTCGGCGACCGAACGTTTCGTTGTCGCACCGGCTGAGGCCGAACGTCAACTCTGGTCGATCGAAGACAATCTCGATGCCACGCGCGCTGCGTTCGGCCTCGACGAAGTCGACATCGAGCCGCTTGTGTTGGCGTCACCCGACGATGTACATGGCGACGTGAACGGCGACGGCGCCGTTGATGCACTGCGCGTCCCGCTCTTCGATCTTGCGATGATGGCTCCGGCACTCCAGGTGTTGTCGGGGACGACCGCAACACGCATCGTCGACGTCGACATCGACCGGTACGACATCGATGGCATCGAACGTCCGGTGTTCCTCGCGGCCCGTTCGGCAAGTCGGACCGATCTGCCCGAGTCGGGTTGGGTGCAGGAACACCTGGTGTACACCCACGGCGACGGAGTGGTTGCCGTTCCGGCCGACGTCACCGACGACGACGGCCGGCCTGATGTCGGCGCGTTGGCGGGCACGTTCGACGTCGATCACGATCCGATCTACTTCGGTGCAGACCTCGACGGCTGGTACGCCATCGTCGGAACACAACGCACGCAGTTGGGTGGCGCCGAGTTCAACGGCAATGGCATCGACCTCGGCGGCTTCGGGAGCCGGTTGGTGTTGAGTCTCGCCGTCGGCGAGTCGCAGCCGGTACTGAGTAGTGAGCTCACTGCAGATTCCGAGCTCCTGTATCGCCGTTCGATCAGCGAGCGTGTTGGTGCGCTTGCGCCGTTCCTGTCGCTCGACGGCGACCCGTATCCAATCATCACCGACGGCCGCATTACCTGGGTACTTGACGGCTACACCACGGCAACGACCTACCCATCGGCACAGTTCGTGACCATTGCCGGTGTGCCGGCCACGAGCGGTCTCGCCGGCCGTGAGGTCAACTATCTCCATGCTGCGGTCAAGGCAACCGTCGACGCCGAGACCGGCGAAACTCACCTGTATCGGATGGACGACGGCGACGACCCGGTGCTCGACGTATGGGCCAGGATCTATCCCGAGCTGCTCGAACCGCTCGACCAGTTCCCCGACGCACTCCGCTCACTCGTGCGCTATCCCGACGACCTCTGGGCGGTGCAGTCGACCCTGCTCGGCCGGTATCACGTTGATTCTGCCGAGCAGTTGTTCAACGGCACCGGCCGTTGGGCAGTCAGTGCTGCGGCCGCGACGACCGTCGGCGAACCGACCACGTCGCCGGCGCCGCCTGTCGATCAATTCACCGTTCTTGCAGGAAACTCGGACGGCTTCGCGTCGGTCCGGCCGCTCGGCCCCGGTTCGGCGTCAAATCCGACCTCGACGCGCGACGAACTTGCTGCGCTCGCCGTTGCGGACCACGACCTTGCGGGTGGTATCCACCTCCGTGTTGCTGCGGTCGGCCCAGATGCGGTGCCGTTGCTGAGTCCGCAGGTTGCCCAGAGTGCAATCGATGCCGACCCCGAGATCGCTCGGGCGATCACGTTGCTGAATGCGAATGGTTCCAAGGTGCAATTCGGTCCGATGACGCCGGTGTTCGCCGGTGATCGCCTCGTCTGGGTGCGGGCAATCATCGTGACCGGCACTGGCTCGTCGCCGGCTCCGCGTCTGTTCGGTGTCGCTGCGGTGTCCAACGGGGCCGTGGCTGTGGAGGGCACGGCCGGCGAAGCCATCGCGGCGCTGACCGGTTCCTGATCACGCAAGATCTGCGTCCGCCCCATCTGTGCCGGTCGCGGTTAGCGCTCGCTCTCGTACTGCTCGATCACGTCGTCGATTGGGCCATCGGCGAGTAGTACGCCCTGCTCTAACCAGATGCCGCGTGAGCAGTGCTTACGCAATTCGGCCATCGAATGGCTGACGAGCAGGAGGGTGCCGGCAGATGCGAGGATCGACTCGATCCGTTCGGTCGACTTCTCTTTGAATTTCTTGTCGCCGACCGACAGCGCCTCGTCGATGAGCAGGATTCTCGGTGCGATGGCGGTGGCGATCGCAAAGTGCAGCCGCGCCCGCATGCCCGACGAGTACGTGCGCAGCGGACGCTCAATTGCTTCGCCGAGTTCGGTGAAGTCGGCGATTTCGTCGAACCGTGCTTCGACCTCGGCGGGTGCCATTCCGAGTGCGAGGCAACCGAGCCGGATGTTGCGTGCTCCGGTTGCCAGCGGCATCAGTGTTGCCCCGACGCCCATCAACCTGGGTTCGTCGCTCACCAGGATTTCGCCGCGTGATGGAGCGAGCATCCCGGCGATCGCTGCGAGGATCGTCGATTTTCCTGATCCGTTCGAACCGATCATCCCAACTGATTCGCCTTCGCTCACGTCGAAGGACACACCCTTGACGGCATGCACCACCCGTCGACCTTCTCCGGTCCGCGTTGCGAATCGTTGCCGCAGGGCCGCGCGCCGAGCTTCGAACAACTCGTATTCGACGTGCACGTCCGACACGCGCAGCGAGAGTGCCGGGACCGATGACATCACAACGTCAGGCCCATCACGACGTCAGGCCCGCCCGTACATGAGTTCGCGGACGCGGAAGAACCGGAAACCGAAGATGAGTGTGACGGCGATGATGCCAAGCAACTCAGCGGTCCGCAGGAGGTCGACCGGGGTCCCGAGAAATACCCACCGGTAGAGGTCGAGAAGTTGCACCATTGGGTTGAGCGAGATGGCACGGCGGATGAAGCCGGGCGTGTTGGCGCTGTCGACGTACTGGCGAACGGGGAACATCACGCCAGACACGTACATCAGCAGGCGGAAGACGAACGGGATGAGTTGCTGCACGTCGCGGTAGCTGTCGTTGAGCCGTGCCGCCACGAACGCCACACCCAGGTTGAAGCCGGTGTGGACGACGAGGATGAGCGGCAGGACAAGCGCCCGACGGCTCAACCCCTGTCCGGTGATCACGGCGACCAAACCGATTGCGAGAAGTTCGAAGCCGAACGTGAGGAGGCGGCCGAGCACGGTGGAGACCGGCAGCAGCGCACGGGGGAATCGCATCGCGCGCATCAGGCCGACGTTGGCGGTGATCGATGTGGCGCCGGCGAGGACCGAACGAGTGGTCAACCCGAAGACGAACACGCCGACGGTGAGCCACAGTAGGTAGTTGTCGATGCCTCGGTTGGCCGTCAAAAATACGGCGAACACCAGGTAGTACACGGCCACGGTCAGCAGCGGGTTGACGAGGTGCCACACGTTGCCGAGCAGGGTGTCCTGGTGCGTCGAGCGGACCTCCTCGGCGGGCATCGCGATGGCGAATGACCGGCGACCCCACATTTGATCGAGATAGTCACGGGTCGAGACGTGCGCGTGTAGTGGAAAGAGCGCAGCGGCTGGGTCCGGGCTGTGGCCCGGATCGGCGTCATCGAAACTCAGTGGCTTGTCGACGATGCAAAGCTATCGCTGGCGTCTGTAGTTCCAGATAGCTTCGACAGTGATGGATCATCACCCGAAGTTCGAAGCGAGCCGATTCCTGGGCGACAAGCGCACCCAGCTCGTCTATGACCTCCAATCGTGGAACGACGACGATGTCATCAACGAATTCGTCGGTCTCGGCGTGGCGCTGTGTTTCAGCCCCGACGAGCTACCCGAAGCCCGCAACCGCGGCTACACGCTGGCCACGCCGGGCAAGAAGCGCATGCACCGCGCTCCCCGAGCCTGAAGCCGTTGGCCGACGATGCCCGGGATGAACGATCGGTTCGAATCGAACGGGCTCTCGCTCGCATGT
>NZ_JBDNIJ010000230.1:0-19366 GCF_041688325.1 Ilumatobacter sp. | reverse complement strand
CGGGCGGTACCCATGGACGTCGCTCCGGCCCAGGCCACGGCGTACATCGTGAACCCTCTCACCGGGCGCGACGTCAGGTTCTCGAATCTGTTCCTCACCCACCCGCCAACCGAGGCACGCATCGCTGCGCTCCTCGCAGACGACGCAGCACTGATTGGCCAGTCATGAGCACAACAACCGCAGTGACACCCACCGCGTCGAGCCCACGCCCGGGCGAGGTGGCCGACTGGTATCGGTTGACCGTCGACGCGACCCTGGAAGCCCAAGGGTCGACGTCTGGCGGGCTGTCGAGCGACGACGCGGCACGCCGGCTGGAAGCGGTCGGGTCGAACGAGTTGGTCGACAACGGCTCGACGCATCCGTTGAAGATCGTCTGGCAACAGGTGTCGGCGGTGATGGTGCTGATCCTGATCGGCGCCGCGCTGTTGTCGCTCGTGCTCGGCAAGTTCCTCGAAGCCGGCGCAATCGGCGCAATCGTGGTCCTGTTCACGCTGCTCGGCTTCTTCCAGGAGTACCGCGCCGAGCGCGCCATCGCGGCATTGCGTCAGATGTCGGTGCCAATCGTCAAGGCACGCCGCGACGGCCGCACCGTAGAAATCCCAGCTGCCGACCTGGTACCGGGTGACGTCGTCCAACTCGATGCCGGCACGATCGTCCCGGCCGATCTGCGTCTGATCGAGGTCGCGAACCTTCGAGTCGAAGAAGCCACCCTGACCGGTGAGTCCGAACCCGTCGATAAGCACACCGAACCAATCGACGGCGCCAACGTCGCGCTCGGTGATCGGCGATGTCTCGCGTTCAGCGGGACACAGGTTTCTGCTGGCCGCGGCCTCGGTGTCGTTGTCGCCACCGGCATGCACACCGAGCTGGGCCGAATCGCCACGCTCCTGCAGAGTGTCACGGTCGAAGCAACACCACTCCAGGTTCGCCTCGACCGCGTCGGCAAACAATTGGCGCTCGTCGGCGTCGCCGTCGCAGCACTCGTCGTGGCAATGGGTGCATTCGCCGGCGAGTCCGCGTCGGACCTCGTACTCACCGCAATCAGTGTCGCCGTTGCAGTCATCCCCGAGGGCCTGCCGGCAGTGGTCACGTTCACCTTGGCCATCGGCGCGCAACGAATGCTGCGCCGCAACGCCCTGATCCGCAAACTACCCGCCGTCGAAACGCTCGGGTCCGTGACCGTGATCTGTTCGGACAAAACCGGGACACTCACCCAGAATAAAATGACCGTGACCCAGCTGCACGTCGCCGACCAGCAGACCACTGTCGAGCCTGGCGCCACGATCGATCTCGCAACCTGGAGCGCGGCGCAGCGACTACTCCTCGCGGCGGTCGTGTTATGTAACGACGGCGAAGCCGAGCGCAGCAGCGACGACACGCTGTCGATGATCGGCGACCCCACCGAAACCGCGCTCCTGCAGCTCGCATCCAATGCCAGCATCGACGTCAAACAACTCCGTGCAGCCGTACCGAGAATCGGTGAGAACCCATTCGATTCCGGACGCAAACGGATGAGCACAATCCACGGACCCATCGTCGCGACAGCTGCGACGTCTGCGAGTGCTGGGTTGTTCGAAGGTATCGACAACACCTGTCCCGTCGCTTTCGCCAAAGGCGCAATCGACGGCCTCGTCGCACACGCCGATCTCATCTGGACCGCCGACGGCGTCGTTGCCTTCGGCGACCGGCATCGCGCCGCCCTGCTCGCCGCGAACGACACAATGGCTGCGGCCGGGCTCCGCGTGCTCGGCATCGCTGTCCGCTCGTTCACCGATCTAGCAGCACCCGTTGCCGAGCTGACTGCCGACTTGGTAGCCGAAGCAGAATCGGCGCTCACGATCATTGGTCTCGTTGGCATCATCGACCCGCCGCGCAACGAAGTCCGAGATGCCGTTGCCGTGTGTCGGTCTGCAGGGATCCGCCCCGTGATGATCACCGGCGACCACCCCCTGACCGCCAAGGCCATCGCCGAGCAACTCGGTATCGCGACCGATGACCGTGTGTTGACCGGCGTCGACCTCGACCAGCTGAGCGATGCCGAATTCCACGCTGCTGCCATGGAAGTCTCGGTGTTTGCCCGGGTCTCACCCGAACACAAACTGCGGATCGTAAAATCGCTCCAACAGCAGCAGCAGGTCGTGGCCATGACGGGCGACGGCGTCAACGACGCCCCGGCGCTCAAACAGGCCGATATCGGCGTCGCCATGGGCATCACCGGCACCGACGTCACCAAAGAAGCATCCGACATGGTGCTACGCGACGACAACTTCGCGACCATCGTCGCCGCGGTCGAAGAAGGCCGCGTCATCTACGACAACCTGCGCCGTTTCGTCAGCTTCGCCGTCGCTGGCAACCTCGGCAAGATCATTGTCATGCTCGGCTGGCCAGTCCCCTACCTACTCGCAGGAGGCGAACTCGACGCAGCTATTGCCCTCTTGCCACTCCAACTCCTGTGGCTCAACCTGATGACCGACGGCCTCCTCGGGCTGTCGATGGGCCTCGAGCCCGCCGAACGCCGCGTCATGCAACGCGCCCCGCACCAACCCGGCGCCAGCCTCTGGGCCGACGGGCTCGGACGTCAAACAATCTGGATCGGAACGCTCATCGGCGCCGCCTCGCTTGGCATCGGGTTCGTCTACCGCGAGACCGGCCAAGCCGAGTGGCAGACCATGATCTTCACGACCCTCGCATTCATGCAGGTCTTCCAGGCCTTCGGCACCCGTTCCCGAACCGAGTCGCTGCGCACCATTGGTTTCACCACCAACCGCCTCATGCTCGCCATTGCCGCCGTCGTCGTGGCCCTGCAGCTCGCCGCGCTGTACACCCCACTCAACGACTTCTTGGACCTCGACCCCCTCGGAGCCACCGACCTCGCCATCTGTGTCGGCCTCGGCCTGGCACTGCTCGTTGTCCTCGAGATCACCAAGCACCTCAACCGCAGAGCACACGCCGACTTCGCAACAGCAACCAGCAGGGCGACGCCGCCTCGTGATTGACGTCTTGCCCCAGATCGGTTTGGTGGTCGTCCTGATCGCGCTGAACGCTGTGTTTGCCGGAACCGAACTCGCCCTGGTGTCGCTGAGCGAGGGTCAACTGCAACGCCTTGAAGCCCGTTCTGCGACCGGCGCACAACTCGCCCGTTTGGCGCGCGAGCCGAACCGATTCCTCGCCACCATTCAGATCGGGATCACTCTCGCCGGGTTCCTCGCATCGGCGGCAGCAGCGGTCTCGCTCGCCGAGCCGCTCCAAGGCCCCCTGGGCTTCCTTGGCGACGCGGCACGCCCGGTTTCCATTATCTGCGTCACCTTGATCTTGACGTATCTCACCCTGGTGTTCGGCGAACTCGCGCCGAAGCGAATTGCGATGCAACGCGCGGAGAAATGGGCGCTGGCGGCGGCCCGCCCGCTCGCCATCCTGACGACCATCACCCGCCCTGCCGTCTGGCTCCTGTCTCGATCGACGGACATCGCAGTCCGGCTCCTCGGTGCCGATCCCTCTCACCAACGCAGTGATGTCACCGATGAAGAACTCCGCGACATGGTCGCTGCTCACGAAACCCTCACTCCTGAACAACGCCGCATCATGGACGGCGCGTTCCATGTCGCGCAGCGCACCCTGACCAAGGTCCTCGTACCGCGCACCGACGTGTACATCATCGATGCGGACTCGACCTGCCGCCATGCCGCAACTTCGCTCGCCAAGGTCGGCCACACCCGGGCACCAGTTGCGCCCAACAGCAACCTCGACGAAGTCATCGGAATCGTCCATCTCAGCCGACTCCTCGCAGCCGACCCCCACCAACCGGCACGGACCGTTGCGGTGTCGGCACCCGTGTTTCCCGGTGCGGCACGGGTCATCACCACGATGCGCGACCTCCAGGCCCAACGCGCGCAGATGGCGTTCGTCGTCAACGAATACGGACGCATCGACGGCATCATCACCATGGAAGACCTCGTCGAAGAACTCGTCGGCGAGATCTACGACGAAACCGATCCCGACCATGCCACCGTCGAACACGAACCCGACGGCACCATCGTGCTCCCCGGCCGCTACCCCATCCACGACCTCCCAGAACTGGGCATCGACCTCCCCACAGGCAGCTACGCAACCATTGCCGGGTTCGTCTTGCGCAAACTCCACCACATCCCCACGGCCGGAACAACGATCGTGATCGACGACTGGACTCTCGAGGTCCGCGCAGTCCACGACTACGCCGTCACCCAAGTCGCACTTCGACCCCTGCGATCAGCACGCATCCCCACGATGGTCCCCGAAGCCGCGACTCCCCCAGCCGGTACTGAACAACTGCAACGTCAGGTCCGACATCGTTGACTGCGTATCGGCTGGGCGCCACTTGTCCCAGATCCGGTGCAACAAGAGAAGTGCCCCAACGGCCACCCGCACCTTCGGCGGCGAGTCACGTCGTCTTACAGGGTCGCGGGAATGTCTCGACTGGTCTGCAGGAATCGCCAGACTTCGACATCATCTGGACGTTCGACGTGGAACATCACGGACCAATACCTGCCGACAGTCACAGCTCGGAGGTCAGGTTTCGACAACCTGTGCCACAACACTCATGAAGCAGCAGCGTGATCGACAACCACCCAAAGCGGCGGGGGTTACGCAAATATCGGCACGTTTCGCTGACGCCACCACCGGCTCTGCCATCACCGGCTCTGTTAATCTCCTCTCCATGATTCGGCGGTTCAAGTGAGAGAGCAAGAAATGCCTACAGCGAAGCAGGCGCTGTCGACTGCGACTCCAGAGCGCACGGAGGATGGGGCCGATATCAGGCGCACGACAACGTCGCCCAGATATGCAACTGTGTCTGGCGACGAGCACAACAACGCAAACCTGCGCGATCTGATCATTCAAGCCAAGCTCACCGTCGGGCCTTCGGGCGACCCGTTCGAGCGTGAGGCCGATGCCGTGGCGGCCCGTGTGGTGCGCACCCTGCGATCGGGCACGGCGACGTCGCCGGCTCACCCTGAGGCGCAACACAAAGTCGGCGAAGTCGTAGTGCCTGCTCGCGTCCAACGATCAAGTTACAAATTCACGCCCTCGACGTGCGCACCTGCCTCGGCCATTCGACGCATTCAGCGAGCTGCCAACGCGCCCATGATCGGCCGCGATGGCGGCGACCTCGACGCCGACACGACCCGACTCTTGCGATCGTCACGCTCGGGCGGATCGCCCCTCCCCGACGAACACCGGGCGAAGATGGAATCGGCGTTCGGCGCCGACTTCGGTGCCGTGCGGATCCACACCGGGACAACGTCGACCGAGCTGAACGATCGCATCCAGGCCAAGGCATTCACTACCGGAAGCGACATCTACTTCCGCGACAGCGTGCCCGACGCCAACTCCAGTTCCGGCCAAGAACTCCTCGCGCACGAACTCACCCACACCATCCAGCAAGGCGCTGCCGGAGTTCATCGCACGACCGATCGCATCCAGCGAAACGGGTTGACCGATTGGATGAAGGGAAAACTCGGCTGGACGAGCGGCGCCAGCGCAACCGTCGAGTCAGATCCGCTTGAGAAGGTCCATGCTGAATTCATGAGCCGGATCAAAGGACTCGACGGCGAGATCCCGCAATTGAAGGGACAGAACGTCGCCCAGACCGGCGAGGCGCTGTGGGCGGCCTATTCCGGAACGATCTCTGGCAAACAAGGTATGAGTTCAGGTACCGACGGGGAAGTTGATCTCGGTGCGAAGAACTTGAGCAATAAGATTCCCGGGTCTGCACCCGGCCGACGCGACAACCGCGCGACAAACCCGCAGCACTACAACGAAGGTCCCCAAGCTGGCGCGGCGCCCGGCACGGCGCTCGCCAAAGGGTCGTACAAGACCAACATGAGCGAGTCGTTTAACCTCTTGACGACAGCGCTGAAGGGTCTGTCGCAACTCCAGTTCGACAAGTACAACACGTTCGCATTCTGGAATAGCCCAGGAGCCAAGAATGTCGCAGTCGCTGCGAAAGGCTCCGGGGCGTTGGCACTGGAGTCATCGGCGATCGGGAGCCTCTTCGACGGCTTCGGCAGCTACGAGGAACTGTCCAACGGTATCGAGAGCACGTCGTGGGACCCGCAGCTTTGGGCAGAACTCTCCCGCGCGTACGCCGCCATGGTCATCGATGCCATTGTCAAGGATCCGACCAAGAAAATCATCGTGGTCTGCGGCATCGGTTTCGACGATCCCGGCTACAACATCTGGAACACGATTGAGTCGTTGACCCTCCAGCTCGGTGCCAAGCGCTCGAAGATGGCCCAGAGCGACCTCAACGCCGCAACGACCTACTTTGGAGTCGCCGGCCACATGGATGGACGTCAGCCCGTCGTGGACATGGCCTCCACCTACAAGGGCATCTCAGGGACCTGGGTGAGCGCGAGCACTGCGCCAGAAATGGTCAGGTTGCAGAAAACACAACTCGCCAGCCGGGTGAAATGAAACTGAGAAATACACACAACCACAAATCTGGCGACCACCTGGACCGTGTCGATGTCAGTGTCGATGTCAGTGTCGATGTCGACCCTGGGCCTCATCACTCTGCGGGCAGGTGATGCAGTGCGTGGCGAGCGGAGACCTCGACGCTGCAGTTCGCGCCGACCCACATGGCGGGCGATGTCGGGCTTGAGGCCTGCTCAACGGTCACCGTTGTGCCGTCAGGCCGCCGCACGAGGTACTGCCAAACGGCTCCGAGGTACGTGCGGTCGACAACGACATCGTCACCACCAGGTAACAACTCGAGGTCGTGGGGCCGCGCCATGAGCACGGTCCCGCCGCCGGCCGGGTCGGGGAGGAACGACGCGTCACCCATGAACTCGGCAACAAATCGGTCGATCGGGCGCTCGTACACCTCGTCAGGCTGACCGATCTGCAAGATGCGACCTTCGGACATCACGGCGATCCGATCCCCGAGGCTGAGGGCCTCGTGTCGATCGTGCGTGACGAGCACCGCGGCGGCACCACGGGCCCGGAGTGCCCCGACGACGTCGCTGCGCACATCGTCACGAAGCGATGGGTCGAGACTGGCAAATGGTTCGTCGAGCAGGACCACTGCGGGCTCGGGTGCAAGGGCGCGGGCGAGCGCGATGCGCTGCTGCTCCCCACCTGACAGCTCGTGCGGGTAGCGCTTTGCCATGCCGTCCAACCTCACGAGTTCGAGGAGTTCACCGACCCGGCGGTTTCGCTCATTCCGGTCGAGATGGGCAATTCCAAAGGCGATGTTCTGGTCGATCCGCCGGTGCGGAAAGAGGGCATGGTCTTGAAAGACGAGTCCAATTTTGCGACGGTCCGGTGGCTCCTTCGTGACGTCGCGATCCGACAGCAGCACACGGCCGTGAGTAGCAAGGTCGAGCCCCGCGATCACTCGAAGTAGGGTCGACTTGCCGCATCCGCTCGGGCCGACGAGTACGAACAGTTCGCCCTCGGCCACGTCGAAGGAGGCGTCGTTGACGATGGCCCGACCGTCGATCTCGCGGCGGACCTCGGTGACCGAAAGCGCTGCCGGCTTCATGGTGTCGATCTCGGTCACGAGACGGCCTCGGCACCGTGCTCGAGGGCCCAGAGCAGCGTGGCCACCAGCAGCATCCCGACCGCCACGATGGCCAGCGATGGGACCGCGGCCTGGACCCACAGGCTCTCGGATGTGGCCTGCCAGACCCAGACGGGCAGGGTGTCGGTCCCGAACGGGCGAAGCAGCAGGGTGATTGGCAGCTCTTTGAGCGTGTCGATGGCCACGAGGACGGCAGCAGCGACGATTCCGGCAGCAGCCAGCGGCAGCTGGATTCGGGCGGCGACGCGGGTCCGCCCTGCGCCCAGGGTGCGGGCACTCGCAACCACCGAGGGCGACACCTTGGCGAGGCTGGCCTCGATCCCCTGGTAGGCAACCGCCAGGAACCGAACGGCAAGCGCGTACACGAGGCCGACCAGTGAGCCAACGAGCAGCCAGCCGTCGGGGAGCCATCCTGTGCGGTCGAGCGCGGCGAGCACGATGAGTACCCCGAGTGCAACGACCGGCCCGGGAACTGCGTAGCCCAGGGTGGCGAGGCGGGCTGCGCTTCGGTCGCGTCGCCGTCCGCGTTGCAAGCCTGCAGCCAGCAGGAGACCGAGCACGAGGCACACAACGGTTGCCAACCCTGCCACCCGCAACGATGAGAGCAGGTGAAAACCGAGGTCGCCTGCAACGGTGACGGTTTGGCCGGTGCGTCGGGCTTCGCTCGCCCACGTGATCAGTCGAGCGAGGGGCAGCGCAACGGCAATCGTGAAGACACCCCAGCCGGTGAACGACGCACTGGCCGCGCCGGCACCGCGCAGCCGCAGCGCCTCGAGCCCCTGACGATCGCCGAGCTGGGTGTATTGCGCCCGGCCGCGAGCAAGCCGTTCGACAGCGATCAGCACCACGGCGATCCCGATCAGCAGCACCGAGAGCTCGGCTGCCGCATTGCGATCACCGGTACCGAACCACACCCGCAGGACACCGTCGGCAACCGTCGAGACGTTGAAGAGCCGGACGGTCCCGACATCGGTCAGCACCTCCATCCCGACGAGTGCCGCACCACCGGCGAGCGAGGGCCGCGCCATCGGCAACACGACACGCCAGAACGTCTGTGCACGCGAACACCCGAGGTTGCGGGCGACGTCGACAACACGTTGCGATTGCTCGCGGAACGCAGCCCGGGCGAAGAGGAACACGTACGGGTACAGCGTGAGGATCAAGACAAGCGCACACAGCCAGATCGAGCGGACACTTCGCGCTCCGAGGGGTTCTTGGAGCGTGTCCAGCCAGACGAACCCGAGGACGTAGCCGGGGATGGCGAGCGGCGTCACCAGGAGCCACCCGAGGAGGCGATGGCCCGGGAAACGATAGGCGGTGACGAGCCAGGCCAGCCCGGTTCCGAGGACGAGCGTGCCGGCCAGCACGGTGACAAGCAGCGTGGCGGTGTCGCGCAGCATGCCCGGAAGACGCGTTTCCCAGAGCTGGCGCCACACGTCGGTGCTCGGCTGCACGATCGACCACACGATGATCAGTACCGGTACTGCAGCAGCCGCGACGACTGCTGCCACCAGGGCGGTTGCCGACATTGGGCCGATGCGCGCAGCGATGCGCGCAGCGATGCGTCGGGCAGGCGCACTGGCTCGCGCCCGCCCGAGAGTGCTCACTCGTAGCCGGTCGTACTGAGGACTTCGATCGCCGTCGGCTGATTCGCCCCGAGTTCACGTACGGCGCCGAGGTCAGCCACGAAATCGCCCCACGCTGCGACGATCGGATCGGGCGCCACCGACGGATCCGCCGGGTACTCGAAGTTGGCGTTCGCGAACTGGGCTTGGCCGTCGGTGGCGAGCCACTCGATCAGTGCCAGCGCGTTCTCGGGATGCGGTGCGTTTGCCGTCACTGCAACGGTGCTGACGTTGACGTGGGCACCACGGCCGTCCTGCTCAGGCCACACGATCTCGACGGGGAACGACGGGTCCTCACTCAGCAACCGTCCGAGGTAGTACGTATTAGCAATTGCGATATCACACTCGCCGTCGGCAACGGCCTGATAAATGTCGGTGTCGCTGTTGATGTACAACGGATCGTTGTCGACCCACGACTGCACGATCTCCGTCGCGCGTTCCTCGCCTTCGGCGATGACCATGCTCGCCACCAACGACTGGGTGTACGGGTGGGTGCTCGGGCGCAAGCAGATGCGGCCGTTCCACTCCGGGTCACCCACGCCGGCGTAGGTCGTCGGCGGGTCATCGACTCGCTCGGTGCTCGCAATGATCACCCGAGCGCGCTGACTCAGCGCAAACCACTCACCACTCGCACTCCGGAGTTCTTCTGGAATTGTCGAGGTCAGCACGTCGCTCGCGAGCGGCGCAAGAAGCCCTGCTGCAGCGGCGAGTTCGATGTTGGCGGCATCACCCGTCATCACCACGTCGGCGGGGGTGTTGGCCCCCTCGGCAACCAGACGCTCGCGGAGTTCCGGGTCGTTGCCGGTCGTGAAGCGGACCTCAATACCGGTCGCCGCTGTGAAGTCGTCAAAGACTGGCTCGATGCCGTAGTGGCGACCCGTGTACACGGTGACGATGCCGGCATCATCAACTGCGCTTTCACCGCCGCCGTTTCCATCGCTACCGCTGCAGGCGCCGATCAGCAGGGCAGCTGCAAAGAGGGCCCCGAGGCGACGTGCTGAACGTTGATGTCTCATAGTTAGGTAATCTTAACAACAAGCAAAAGGCATGCCACACTCCAGCACGACGTTTACTGGTGGGCCGACTGCAGCTTTCATGGGTTACACCAGGGGCAGTGACCAGGATCGGCCAGCTCCGGTTGGATGATCTCGGAGTGTTCAACGGCGCAAGAGACACACCCGTGGATTCGGGCCCGGAGGGTATTCGTTTCGTAGCCACACCAGGAACAGGGCACCCCGATGTCGTTACGAATCAGCCCAAAGCCAGGTGCCGAACATGCCGGGCATGCGGTCGCGGCACGGTCGGCGAGGTCCCGGGCGGCACGCGTGATAATGGGTTGTCGGCTCGGGCATTTATGCGCGCGTAGGTCGGTTTCAACTCGCGCCCGACCGTGTGGGGAGCGTTCGGTACAGGTGCGCACAGCGGCGTGCAGCGTCACCAGGTCCTGAATGCCTTTGATCACCGTCGGCACCGACGCGCCGAGGGCGCTCACGATCACGGCGTGTGCGGGGAACTGGGCCCGACGGAGCAGGTCGGCGAGGTCGCTGGTCGGATCGACATCTGCACTCACAGCAACGAGGTCGTACGCGCTCTCGGTACCGGTGATGACGATGCCGCGGATGTCATCGACGAGCACGACGAGTTCGGTGCAGACCTGGAGGAACGGGATGGATTGAGACGGCCCAATACTGCCCTCGGAGGCAATACCGATCCGATGTCCTGACGCGTCCATTCCCATTCGGGCCTTCGCGATGGCGGTGTCGTGCGGCGAAGCGGTCCGTTCAATTTCACCGCTGAACGTTCCGAGCGTGTCGGTGTCGACCTCGATCTCGACGACATCGAGTCCAAGGATCTCAGCAAGAACGGGGCTGACGAGCTGGGCCTTGTGATGTTTGGTGGCCATGGCTGCGATCTGGCCCCGGTAGTGGGTGGCAGGGCTCGGTGACATCGCGTGCACGATGCCTATTTGAGGTGCGCGGCCATTGCGTGGAAGCCGCCGTCGACGTGCAGGATTTCACCGGTGATCATCCGCCCGAGGTCAGAGAGCAAGAAGACGGTGGCGTCGGCGACCGGTGTGGCATCGTGCGGGTCCCAGGCCATCGGGGCCTGGTGTTCCCATGCGTCCAGCAGCTGTTCGAACGAGTTGATTGCCCCAGCCGCACGAGTGTGGAGTGGGCCAGCGGCGATGAGGTTCGTGCGAATTGCTCGCGGCCCAAGGTCCCGGGCGAGATAGCGGTTGGTCGACTCGAGCGCGGCCTTACAGACGCCCATCCAGTTATAGACAGGCCACGCACGTGATGCGTCGAAGTCGAGCCCGACGAGGGAACCGCCGGTTGGCGGAGCAAGATCGCGCAGCAGCTTTGCAAGTGAGGCATACGTGTGGACGCTGGCGTGGAACGCTCGAGCGACCGGGTCGAACTGGGCGTCGATGAAGCTCTCCGACAGCGCTTCGCGAGGGGCGAAAGCAACTGCGTGGAGAGCGCCGTCGAGGTGGCCCCAGCGTTGCTGCACTTGTTCGCTGAGGGCGTCGACATCGGATGGTTGGGTGAGGTCGGCTTCGATGACTTCGACGTCGCCATCCAGTGTTGCTGCTGCATTTTTGGTGTGCTCGATGTCGCGTTGCAGCCCAGACAGCATGATGTGTGCGCCAGCCTTCGACGCGGCCACCGCAGTTGCGTAGGCAATCGAGTCGGTGTTCACGACTCCGGTGATGAGGATGTTCTTGTCTGCAAGGAGTTGCAGTGTCATGGTCATGTTTCCTGTCGTCAGTCGTCGTCGTTGTTCTCGCCAAGCGAAGCCTCGGGCTCGCTTTTCTGGTTGTGGTGTGAGGTCAGAAGTAGTCGGCGCGGCTGACTTGGGTTTCGCTGATGAGGACAACGCCGTGGTGGTCATCCAGAAGTTGGCGAATGCCAGCAACGATGGCTTCGGCACGGTCGATGGGCACGACGCTGATGAGGAGCGAGAGGCTGTTGCGATCGTTGAACAGCAGGCGACCTTCGTGGACGCCAGAGTGCCCGAACCCAGAGACACCCTCGATTGCTGTGTAGCCCTTGGCCCCGGCTGCAAGCAGCAGGTCTCGGACCGTTGGAACGTGTTCGCCGTCGATGACGACTTCGATGCGGGCCATGGTGGTGAATCCGGTCCAGGTGTTCATGAGGTCTCCAATGTGTTGGTGATGTCGATGGGGCGGGGCTCGGCACTCCAGGTCCCGTTTGGTGTTCGGATCGACCAGCGCTCGTGTGGATGGGAGCGGCCCGCGATACGGATCCAGGAGCCCCCGACGAGGGTAGTGAGGATCGGGTTTTCGTCGATGACACGTTCGATACGTTCAAGTGGCGCTTGGATAACCGCGAGGAGCCGGATGGGTTGATGGTGCCTTCGGGGGCCGATATGGGTGCTTTGCAGTGGGAGGCCGACCCGGAGGTCGCCGTGTTCGCCTGAGATCACACCTGTGTTGGCTGCGATGTTGTGGATGAGTTTGTCGCCTGCGCCGAAGGTCTCGGGGTCGACGGTAGAAAAATAGTACTGCGACGAGATCCAGTGCGCGACCACGAGCGGTGCAGTCATAATTGTTTCGAGGACTTTGCCGTCGGGGTCCTGGTCGGCCTCGTAGGTGTGCAAGAACGAGCGTCCGTCGAGGTCGAGGCCTGCCGTCATCGAGCGGGGTCCAATGATGAACGAGTTGTTGCGGGCGAGGCCCCACTCCGAGCGAACCTGTGCCCAGTCGCCACCGCGGTTGCGCACCTTTGCCGATGGCCCTGGGAGGTGCTGCGCGCGCTGGGCCGACTGGCCCCGCGCAGCGACATCCAGAGCTTCGACGAGCTGCGCAAGCGTCTCGTGGTGCGACGGCGGAATGTCGTGGGTATCGACGATGTCGACGTGGTCGCTGACGGTGTCGTGGAGTGCTGCCGCGAAGTGTGTCGTGTCCGGGATGTCAATCGTGCGCTCGCGCAGCCCGGCCCGTACGTCGACGTCATTCAAGAGTCGGGCCACCGTTCGGGCGTTGTCTTGGCCGGACGCTCCCGCGCACGCGCCGCAGTCCAGTGCGGTCGCGTGAGGGTTGTTCACGTTGTCGCTCGCGTGCCCACAGAGCACGACGAGCGGTGCGAAACACTTGGTGAGTCCCATCGTTTTGAGCACGGCTTCGGCGGTGAATACTCGTTGTTCGAGATCGAGCCCTCCGTCGGCTGGGCCGTCAAGTTCCATCACCGTTGGGGGCCGAGTGGTCACGGTTCGACGGGGCGGAGCAAGTGTGCGCACGGCGGCCACGGGCCCAGCAATCCATCCGGCTGCTTCGGCCATGACGAACGATGCGCCGAAGCCATGCTTGGTTGCAGCGTGCACTGCGGTCCCGCCTGCGCGCAACCGGTCGCGGGCGAGCATCGCGTCGACAGTGTCTCGTTGGCCGGGCACATCGATGGGTTGTTCAACGGCACGAACCGACGGTTTAACGAGCACCGGACAGCGCGGCTCAGGCTGCTGCCATTCGAGGCGGCGTACCGACATCGCAACACCGAAGAAGCCAGCGAAGCCAATGGTGTCGTACGCGCCGGTTGCCTCAAGGTGACGGCGTAATCCTTCCGAGCGCACGTCGATACAGAAGACGAGTTGCGCGTCCGGTTGACGTACGGGAGTCCCCGGGTCGAGTCGATCGAGCTTGGCGAGCAAGCGCTGTTCGACATTTCGTTCCTGTGCGCGCAGCCAGACGGCGTTGCGGTCGAACGGCTCGACGTGGGACAACGTCTCCGCGATGGCGTTGCGCGCGTTGACGTCAGCTTGCGGAAATCCCGCTGCAACGACCGCGTCGACGCGAGCTGCGAGCATCTGTTCAACGGTGTTGTCGACCGACAGCGATCGGTCGATAATTGTGTGTCCGAGCAGGCAGACTGCCTCGAGGGCCGACCGGGCGGCGACCAGATCGATCAGAGACGGACTTGGGCGCTGTTCGTCGGGATGCGCCCAGTCGGTACGCCACTTCGCGTAGCCGGCCCAGCCCTGCAGACGGCAGAGGTGTCCTCTCATTTCGGCCACGTGCGCCGGAGCATCGACACCGGTCACGGCGAACGCTGCGGCGATCACCTGCGCTGGATCGCTGCTCAACCCCCGGAGCCAACGTTGTGCGTCACTGTTCAAGTGTCGCCGAAGGCCTGCAACCTGGATGGCATCGTTGCGCCACAGTTCTTGGAACGATCCCATTGTGTGGCCGGCGAACTGCGCGCAGGAGTGGAAGATCGTCGCATCGATCATCTCACCCAGCGAACCCGACGTTCCTTCGACGTGTTCCAACGCGGTGTGTGGCTCAAGCTCATCATTGATGTCGGGGCTGTGCAGCATGTCGAGCCGGACAATCTCGTCAACAGGCACGGTGCGACCGTTGATGCGGATCGGCGGCTGTGAGCACAGGTCGATGAACTGCGAGTCGATTGCCCAGTTCACGTCGTCGAGCGTCGTCAACCCGTCCTGGTGATCTCGACGGAACTCCACCAACGAGAGGTGCGTCCGAGCACGCAGTTGGCGGCGTGCAACAGCAGTTGCGCCGTCGAACCCGAGCTGTTCGAGACCTCCGAGCGGGTTCACTGCGACGAAGGAGGTCAACGGCCACGCCGGCGCAATGATCGTGGCTGCACGGGCAACGTCCGCGCGCACTTTGGACCACACGACCTCGCGAGAAACCGGTTCAGCCGGTTCAGCCGGTTCAGCCGGTTCAGCCGGTGCAGCCGAATCGAGAGACGGAGCGAGATCGACCTCGACTAATCGGGACGAAAGGTCGGGTTTGCGGAACGGTCGCGTCCCGGCCACACCTGGGTGCGCAAGACGTCCGAAACCGGTGGAGATGTTCCCCGCGAGCTTGTCTGTGACGGGTTGCCGTACGAGTGTCAGGGTGCCAGCCGCGGCCGCTACAGCTGCGAGCGTGATCAGCAGTGTGCTGACATTGACGCCTGAGCCGGCGGCCAGGTCTGGGAACGAGGGCTGCACAAAATGTTCGACCAGCCGGAGACCTCCGAGGTAGCCAAACACGCTTGCAAAGCATCCCGCTGCGCCGATGCCGACTGCTCGGGCGCCGCTCGCCGCGCCGCGTCCGAGCCATCCCCAGAGGCCGTGCACCGCAGTCACCCACGAAAAGACAACGACGAGGACGACACCTCCGTCAGAGACATCGGGCGGCAGCGTCCACCAACCCAGGCCAACTGCCGCAGTCGCCACCCCGATCGTGGAGGCCATTCGGACACGAGGCGACGGGAGGGGCAGCGGAGCTGCCCGGCGCGTGGAGCGCAGACCGGCCGAAATTGCATCACCCGTGCCGAGGAACATTTTCGCTTTGTACATCCCGTGGCCAATGATGTGGAACACCGCGCTACTGAATGCGCCGACCGTGCACTGCAGCACCATGAACCCCATCTGCGCCACCGTCGACCACGCCAACTTGCCCTTGACGTCGACACGCTTCGATGCCGCTCCGATGCCGGCCACGATCGTGACAACGGCGAGTGCGAAGGCCAAGTGAACGGCAACGAAGGACTCCAACACGAGCGGTCCAAATCTGATCAGCAACAGCCCTGCGCC
Organism: Ilumatobacter sp.; assembly: GCF_041688325.1. Classification (GTDB taxonomy): domain Bacteria; phylum Actinomycetota; class Acidimicrobiia; order Acidimicrobiales; family Ilumatobacteraceae; genus Ilumatobacter_A. The sequence continues at coordinate 3,619 of NZ_JBDNIJ010000230.1, read as the reverse complement.
GCTGACGAATCCGGCATGCACCAACGCCGACACCGGTGTCGGCGCGGCAAGTGTGGTGACCAGCCAGCGATGAAACGGCACCAGCGCCGATCGAGAGGCACCAGCGACAACCAAGAGCAACGCGACCAGATTGTTCACGCCGACTCCGAACACCGTCGACGATCCAAGCTCACCGACGACAGCCGTCAAGTTCCGCGATGGGTCCGCCCCACCCTCGGCCACGATCAGCAGAACCGCAAACAGGAGTGCCGCGTCGCCGACCGCCAGCGCACGATAGGTGAGCCGCTGGGCGCGTCGCGTTGCCGACAGATCGTTGCGATGGCCGATCAGGCCGACCAACGCCCAGCTCGAACCGACCCAACCAATCGACAGTGTCAACCACCCGCCCGGCGTCACGACCAGCGCACTGCCCGCCACCAACGCGCCGAACAGCACGAAGAACCTGTTTGCGCGGCTGTCGAGGTCGACACTCCGACGAGCAAATGATGCCACCACGGCACCTGTTGACGTCACTGCTGCCAACAGGAGAGCGGTTGCCCGATCGAGTCTGAGGCCGAGCCAGCCGGCACCGTCGACGAGGCCGTCGGGCCGTGTACCGCTGACCACTGCCAACGAGACTGCTGCAGCAAACGCTATCCCGCAGGCCACCGCCACACATCGTCCCGCGTGCAGCCCAGCCGGACGCAACACGAGCACCGCCAACGAGCCCAACAACGGCGCGAGCACCGCCACAACGACAAGCATCGACTCGATCACCGCCGCGCTCCTGTCTGCTCGAACGTCAGCGTCCCAGAGTTCTTCATTGTCACGAGGCGCGAACCTAACAGCGGCAATTCACTTCTATGAATTTTATTGCCAGTTTTTTTGATCTGGTATTATGAGGTAGGCTTTCCACATGGCCGCTGAGCGCTCCTGGACGTTTCTCACCAATCACGCACACGTCCTCCTCGCCGTGAGCGCTGCGCCCGACCTCCGCCTCAAAGACATCGCCGAACGGGTCAGCATCACCGAGCGCACGGCCACGCAAATCCTCTCCGACCTCGAAACCATCGGATGCATCGAACGCCGCAAGGTGGGGCGCCGTAACCACTACGTGATCAGCGCGCAACAGCCACTACGCCACCCCCTCGAAGAGCACCACCAGATTGCTGACCTGATCAACGCCCTCAGCCACCACGCCGACCCCGAGTAGCTCGCCGGGGAATTCACGGGAATTCAGCGCGAAATTCAGCGCGCGACCCGGAGGGGCAAACCTCGCTGTCAGGAAACGGTGACGACGCCGTAGAAGGCGACGTGGTCTTTGATCTCGGCGGCCTTGTCTTTCGGTGCCGGGTAGTACCAGGCCGCGTTCGACTTCGTCTCGCCGTCGACGGTGATGTCGTAGTAGCTCGAATCGCCCTTCCACGGGCAGTGCGTCGAATGATCGGACGGCGCGAAGAACTCGAAATTCACCGACTCCGCAGGGAAGTAGTGATTCCCCTCGACGACCACGGTCGCGTCCGACTCAGCAAGAATGGTGGCATTCAGCACAGCTTTCATAGAGAGCACAACCAGGCACCGACGCAAAGTGTTCCCAGAACAGCAAACGGCCGAGCCCCCTACGAGGCCCGGCCGCAGCAAATTCAAATTCTCATTTTTCAAACGAATGGCGGATGTGGAATCAGATCGTTCGAGAGCAAGGCGCGAGGCGACGTAGTTGAGCTTGCTCAATGAGGAGCTCTCGCAACGTAGTTATCGGGCGATCTGGCCCACATCGGTCACTTTGGGGGCATACGGATACCACCGTCGACACGAATCGTTTCGGCGTTCATGTAGCTGTTGGTGATGCACTCGATGACCATCGATGCAAGCTGCTCCGGATCGCCGAGGCGCTTCGGGAACAGGACGCCCTTCTGCAGGTTCTCCTTGAATGCTTCGCTGCCCTCGCCCTCACCGTAGATCGGCGTGTCGATCAGCCCTGGTGCAACCGTGTTGATGCGGATGCCCGATGCGGAAAGGTCGCGGGCGATCGGCAGGGTCATGCCGACGACGCCACCCTTGGATGCCGAGTAGCTGGCCTGGCCGATCTGACCGTCGAATGCTGCGACGGATGCGATGTTGACAATGGCGCCGCGCTCGCCGTGTTCCATTGGCTCGGTGGTGCTCATGGCGGTGGCGGCGATGCGGATGGCGTCGAACGAACCGATCAGGTTGATCGCGATGACCTTTTTGAAGGCGTCGAGGTTGGCAGCGGACTCGAGCAAGCCGTCACGGCCGATCGTGCGCTGCGCCCAGCCGATACCGGCCGAGTTGACGAGCACGCGGACCGGGCCCATCGACTTGGCCATCTCGACCGCCTCGATGATCTGGTCGGTGTTGGTGACGTCGACCTTGGCGAATGCACCACCGATCTCGTCGGCCAGCGCGTTGCCAGCCTCTTCATTCAGGTCGGCGATGACGACCTTGGCGCCGCGGGCGGCCAGCATGCGGGCCGATGCGGCACCAATGCCTGACGCTCCACCGGTAACGATTGCACTTGCTCCAGAAATATCCATGCCCGCAAACTATTCGGGCAACTCACCGAGCGAACAATCGAGCGGCCGCACCGATGCCGATGCCGATGCCGATACTGGCATCGATGCGGGTATCGATGGTTCGGTCAGACCGGGAGGGGGCCAACCGCGAATCGAGTGTCAACAAACCTGTTGGGAACCGCACCGGTGAACCCTCCGCTGCTCGACGTCGGGCCGGTCAACCAGCCCGAGATGTCAACGATGACGTCGGCGGGGCTGAGCGAGTGGATGCAAATCGAACCATCGGGGCCGATGGGTGCAATGACGCCGTTGCCACGGGTTTCTCCGGGCAGGTACACGAGGTTCGCAGCGAGTGGCACATCGCCAGCACAGGGCCAAACGGTGACGAAGCCAGCATCGTCAGGGTCGGCCACAACGACGTTGACGACCGCTGCGGTTGCCGAGGTCGGGACGGTCGTGGCCACGCCGGCCATCGTGACGGCAGCGCCGTGCACGGGGATCGTGAGCGGCGATGACGCTGTCACTCGACTGCCCGACCGTGTGTCGACGAGACGGCTCGGCGTGACCGCAGTGAACGATGCCGCTGACTGATCGGGTGTAACCCAGCCCTGGACGTCGACAACAACGTGGGTGCTGGCAAGTGAGTAGATACAGACTTGCCCATCTCCATCGACACCGGTGAAGACACCGTTGCCAACCGTCGAACCTTTCTCGTAGTTGACGCTCGCGGCCAGCGGGAACGGCTCGTCGCACGGCCAGACCGTCAAGAATCCGGGCCCACTTGAGTCGGTCGCTGTCAAGTTCAGGCTCACTCCAAGCACATCAGATGGCGCCGTGACCGATGTACCGTCGGGGCGCTTGGCGGTCATGCCTGCCACGTCGATGACGATGGGGTTGTTCTTGGTCATCCGGCCAGGCCATCCAAGGCCCAACCGCGTATCGACGACGCGCTGCGGCGTGATGCCGACGACGCCGGTCGCTGCGGCCAGCGCACTGGCTTCAGCAGTGAACCAACCGCTCACGTCGGTGATCACATCGGTCGTGACGAGCGAATACAGACAGACGGTGCCGTCATCGTCGATCGGTGCGAGCACGTTGTTGGCGAT
>NZ_JBDNIJ010000229.1:0-5319 GCF_041688325.1 Ilumatobacter sp. | reverse complement strand
GCCGGTACTGAGCAGTGAGCTCACGGCAGATTCCGAGCTCCTGTACCGCCGTTCGATCAGCGAGCGCGTTGGTGCGCTTGCGCCGTTCCTGGCGCTCGACGGCGACCCGTATCCGATCATCACCGACGGCCGCATCACGTGGGCAATCGACGGCTACACAACGGCAACGACCTACCCATCGGCGCAGTTCGTGACGATCGCAGGGGTGCCGGCCACGAGCGGTCTTGCTGGCCGTGAGGTCAACTATCTCCATGCCGCGGTCAAGGCAACGGTCGATGCCGAGACCGGCGAAACTCACCTGTATCGCATGGACGACGGTGACGATCCGGTGCTTGACGTGTGGGCCGGGATCTATCCCGAGCTGCTCGAATCGCTCGACCAGTTCCCCGACACGCTCCGCTCACTGGTGCGCTATCCCGCCGACCTCTGGGCCGTGCAGTCGACCCTGCTCGGCCGGTATCACGTGGATTCTGCAGAGCAGTTGTTTAACGGCACAGGCCGTTGGGCAGTCAGCGCTGCAGCCGCGACGACCGTCGGTGAACCGACCACGTCGCCGGCACCGTCTGTCGATCAATTCACCGTTCTTGCAGGCAACGCTGATGGGTTCGCGTCGGTGCGTCCGCTCGGCCCGGGTTCGGCGTCGAATCCGACCTCGACGCGCGACGAACTTGCTGCGCTCGCCGTTGCGGACCACGATCTTGCGGGCGGCATCCACCTCCGTGTCGCTGCAGTCGGCCCAGATGCGTTGCCGTTGCTGAGTCCGCAGGTGGCTCAGAGTGCGATCGATGCCGACCCCGAGATTGCTCGGGCGATCACGTTGCTGAACGCGAATGGTTCCAAGGTTCAATTCGGTCCGATGACGCCGGTGCTCGCCGGTGCCCGCCTCGTCTGGGTGCGGGCGATCATCGTGACCGGCACTGGCTCGTCGCCGGCTCCGCGCCTGTTCGGTGTCGCAGCGGTGTCCGACGGCGCCGTGGCCGTGGAGGACACGGCGGGCGCGGCCATCGCTGCGCTGACCGGTGCCTGATCACGCGGATCTCCACCCGAACCCGCGGTTAGCGCTCGTACTGCTCGATCACGTCGTCGATCGGGCCATCGACGCGCAGGACGCCCTGCTCTAACCAAATGCCGCGTGTGCAGTGCTTGCGCAATTCGGCCATCGAATGGCTGACGAGCAGAAGCGTGCCGGCAGATGCGAGGATCGACGCGATCCGTTCGGTCGACTTCTCTTTGAACTTCTGGTCGCCGACCGACAGTGCCTCGTCGATCAGCAGGATCCTCGGTGCAATGGCGGTGGCGATCGCGAAGTGCAGCCGCGCCCGCATGCCCGATGAGTACGTGCGCAGCGGACGCTCGATTGCCTCGCCGAGTTCGGTGAAGTCGGCAATCTCGTCGAACCGCTCTTCAACCTCGGCGGGTACCATTCCGAGCGCGAGGCACCCGAGGCGGATGTTGCGTGCTCCGGTTGCCAGCGGCATCAATGTTGCTCCGACGCCCATCAACCGGGGTTCGTCGCTCACCAAAATTTCGCCGCGTGATGGAGCGAGCATCCCGGCAATTGCAGCGAGGATCGTCGATTTACCCGAGCCGTTCGAACCAATCATCCCGACTGATTCGCCTTCGCTCACGTCGAAGGACACGCCCTTGACGGCATGCACCACCCGTCGGCTTTCACCGGTCCGCGTCGCGACGCGTTGGCGTAGGGCCGCGCGTCGGGCGTCGAACAACTCGTATTCGATGTGCACGTCCGACACGCGCAGCGACAGCGGCGGGGCCGATGACATTGCGTCCGTCACGCCCGTCCGTACATGAGTTCGCGGACGCGGAAGAACCGGAAACCGAAGATGAGCACGACGGCGGTGATGCCGACCAACTCGGCGGTTCGGAGCAGGTCGACCGGGGTCCCGAGAAACACCCATCGGTAGAGGTCGAGGAGTTGCACCATTGGGTTGAGCGAGATGGCACGGCGGATGAAGCCGGGGGTGTTGGCGCTGTCGACGTACTGGCGAACGGGGAACATCACGCCAGACACGTACATCAGCAGGCGGAAGACGAACGGGATGAGTTGCTGCACGTCGCGGTAGCTGTCGTTGAGCCGTGCCGCCACGAACGCCGCGCCCATGTTGAAGCCGGTGTGGATCACCAGGACAAGCGGCAGGAGGAGCGTCCGTCGGCTGAGGCCCTGTCCGGTGATCACGGCAACGAAGCCGATGGCGAGGAGTTCGAAGCCGAAGGTGAGGAGGCGGCCGAGCACGGTGGAGACCGGCAGGAGTGCACGGGGGAACCGCATCGCTCGCATCAGGCCGACGTTGGCGGTGATCGACGTGGCGCCGGCGAGGACCGAACGAGTGGTCAAGCCGAACGTGAACACACCGACGGTCAGCCACAGCAGGTAGTTGTCGATGCCGCGGTTGGCCTTCAGGAACACGGCGAACACTAGGTAGTACACAGCCACGGTGAGTAGCGGGTTGACGAGGTGCCACACGTTGCCGAGCAGGGTGTCCTGGTGCGTCGAGCGGACCTCCTCGGCGGGCATCGCGACGGCGAACGATCGGCGGTCCCACATCTGGCGCAGATAGTCACGTGTCGAGACGTGCGCGTGTAGCCGGAAGAGCGCAGCGGCTGGGTCCGGACCGTGGTCCGGATCGGCGTCATCGAAACTCAGTGACGTGTCGACGGTGCAAAGCTATCGCTGCGGGGTGCTCGTTGCCGGCTGGTAGCTTTCCGACAGCGTTTCCCCCGCGGGCTACAGCCATTACTGCCGGAATGGCGTCGAGACGCAGGGCGTCGTGAATCATTGAGTTTCGCCGGAGAAGGACCCAACCAGTTAGTGCTTCGAGAACCGAATTCTCCGACTGTTGGTCTTCCGCCGGCCTCGCACCATCGCACTGACATCCAGGGCATGCGGGCGATCGCCGTGGTGCTTGTGCTTGCGTATCATGCCGGCGTCCCAGCATTCGCAGGTGGCTACATCGGCGTCGATGTCTTCTTCGTGATCTCGGGGTTCCTCATTACTAGCTTGATGGTCCGTGAGGCATCGGTGACCGGGGAGTTCGACGTCATTCGTTTCTACCGGCGACGTGTTCGCCGTTTACTTCCGGCCACGGCAGTTGTGCTCGCCTCGACTTCAGTTCTGACCCTGTTGATCCTCCCGGCGACGCGCTGGGAATCGATCGCGGCCGACATTCGATCGAGTGCGTTGTACGTGGTGAACTGGCGGTTCGCCCAGCAATCTGTCGACTACCTGGCGTCTGACGCCGCCGCCAGCCCGCTGCAGCATTTCTGGTCGCTTGCGGTTGAAGAGCAGTTCTACGTCGTGTGGCCGGTCTTGTTGCTGCTCCTCCTGCGCTTCTCGCAACGCAGGGGTGTCCAGTTGTCGCGGACACTCCTGGCGGGCATTGCACTCATCTCGGTCCCATCATTCGTGTGGTCGGTATACCTCACTGACAGCGCTCCCGGCTCGGCCTTTTTCATGTCAACGACGCGAGCCTGGGAGTTCGGCGTCGGAGGATCGCTCGCCCTGGGAGCCACTCACGCCGCTCGCCTTCCGAAGATTGCTGCGACAATGCTCGGCTGGACGGCGATCTCGGTGATCGTGGCCGCCGCCGTGCTCTACGACGACACGACGAGGTTTCCCGGCTACGCGGCGCTCGCACCCACGATTGCGACAGCAGCGTTGATTGTCGCCGGTCTCGGCCGCCCCGATGGGGCACTCCAGCGGATCCTGAGTCTAGGACCCATGCAATGGATGGGAGACATTTCCTATTCGCTGTACCTCTGGCACTGGCCGCTCCTCGTCATGGCGACATGGTTGTGGGGGAGCAATGGTGGCTCCCTCTCGGTGGCGGCAGGTCTCGCAGTTGTCGCAGCGTCCTTCGTGCCCGCCTGGCTGAGCTTCCGACTGGTTGAATCCCCGATCCGCTATTCGGCGCGCGCGTTCCGGTTTCCTCGCGCCTCGCTTGCAATTGGCGCAACGTGCACTTTGATCGGTCTTGCGGCAGCGATGTCGGTCAACGCTTTGATACCGACCGAATCGGCTTACGTTGCGGGCGCCGAAGAGTTTGATGCCGGAGCGCAACGCGATCGGCTCGTCGGCCTCGGCGCTGTGGTGCTCGGCGACGATCCGACTCACGATCCGGACGGTGACGTCGTCGACACGGTCTCCTCTATGATTCCATCACCGGTCGGTGCGCTGAAAGACCTTCCGAGTCTGGGCGGCGAGAGCTGTATTCAAGGTCCAGCCTTTTCTGAGCTCAAGCCCTGCGATTACGGCCCGCCAGACGCGGCAACGGTCGTTGCGTTGGTGGGCGACTCGAAGATGGCCCAATGGCTTCCCGCGATCGAGCGGGTTGCCGACGAGCGTGGCTGGCGGGTGCTGACCTTTCTCGTCAACCGGTGTGCGTTGGCCCGGATCCCTGTCATCAGCGACCCGACGTTTGCCGATGCCTGCACGAACTACAACGAGGCCCGATATGCGGAGTTGCTCGAACGCGACGACATCGATTACGTGGTCACTTCGCAGCGGACCGCTGCTTCTTTCATTCCCGATATCTCGCCCGAGATGCAGCACCGATCCTTCGTGGCCGACTTGCAGCAGACGTGGCAGGACATCGAGGCCTCCGGCACCGAAGTCATCGTCTTGCTCGACAATGCCACACCGTTGCGTGAGATTCCGGAGTGCGTCGTCGCGCATCCCAGCAAGCTCAGCGAGTGCGCGTTCAAACGCGCCGATGGTATCGCTGCAAGTGCGGCCCCGGTTCAGCTCGAGGCGAGTCGGGGCATCGATGGCGTGAGCGTCGTCGACGTCCAGGACTGGATCTGCCCGGGCGAAGTCTGTCCAGTGGTGATCGGCAACGTACTGATCTATCGGCAGGGCTCGCATCTCACGTCGACATACGTTCGCTCACTGTCGACGTACTTGGACGCAGCGTTGATGTCGGCCATGGCCGACGATTCAACTGCGATGGGCGAGTGAAGTCGGCCGACGAAATGGGGTGCCGGCCTCGTTGTCCAGTAACTTTGAAGCCGATGGAGCATCACCCGAAGTTCGAAGAGAGCCGATTCCTGGGCGACAAGCGCACCCAGCTTGTTTACGACCTTCAATCGTGGGACGACGACGATGTCATCAACGAATTCGTTGGTCTCGGTGTGGCGCTGTGTTTCAGCCCAGACGAGCTGCCCGAAGCCCGCAACCGCGGCTACACGCTGGCCACGCCGGGCAAGAAGCGCATGCACCGCGCTCCCCGAGCCTGAAGCCGTTGGCCGACGATGCCCGGGATGAACGATCGGTTCGAATCGAACGGGCTCTCGCTCGCATGT
>NZ_JBDNIJ010000228.1:0-10096 GCF_041688325.1 Ilumatobacter sp. | reverse complement strand
TGGAATGATCGATCATCCGACGGTCGCCGAGCAGCTCATACTGCTTTGGTTTGCCAAATCTTTGGCCATTGCCACCGCCGACAACAACAGTCCAAACTGTTTCAACATGCGGCACAGCCTCGGAGGGTAGTACCGTGACCTGCGTCATGGCTCACGAAGACATCCTCGCCCGAACCGACTTCTTCGCCGACGCGCCTCCGGAGGCGCTCGCTGCAGTGTCTGCAGCAGGCCAGGAGCGACACCTGATCCGCGGCGACGTGCTGTTCAACGAAGGCGACCCGCCCGATTCGTTGTATCTGGTAATTCGCGGCCGCATGGCCATTGCGATCGCCAACCCAATCGACCGTCGCGAGAGCGTCGTTGCGCTGATGGAGCCCGACGATCTGTTCGGCGAGATGAGCATGCTCGACAACGGCCCCCGCTCCGCCATGGCCCGTGCGCTTGAGCCCACCACCGTGTTCGCCATCCCCTTTGAGCCGATTCTGGCGATGTTCGATCAGTATCCGAAGCTGCTGTGGAACGTCACCCGCATGCTCGCTCAGCGAATCCGCGTCACCGACGAAGCACTCGCCGACTCGGTGTTCCTCGACGTCACCGGCCGTACTGCCAAGCGCCTCCTCGAGCTCGCTGACGGGTCCGACCAGTTCACACTGCCGGTCACGCAGGAAGAACTCGCTGGCATGGTCGGTGCATCCCGCGAGCGCGTCAACAAAGCGATTGCGAGCTTCATCCGGCTGGGTTGGCTCGAACAGCAAGATCGCACGTACCGCATCACGCAGCGCGATCGCCTCGAACTTCGCGCCCGCTGACGCCGCCGCGCCGAACCATCTCCGAAATGGAGACCGTTTCGCTCACTCAACAGCCAGTTTTGATCTCCATTTGAGGGATGCCGCAAATTCGTATTGCCATTGATCGATATGTTGGTAACGTATTGATCATCATCAATATAATATCGTCGTCGTCTTCTCGAAAGTGATCCCCCATGCGCCTACAACTCGCTCTCAACGTCACCGATCTTGGCGAGGCGATCGACTTCTACTCCAAGATGTTCGGGGCCGAACCCGCCAAGACCAAGCCGGGCTACGCCAACTTCGCGATTGATAACCCGCCGCTCAAGCTGGTGTTGTTCGAAGTCGGCAGCGACCACCCCGAGGCCGCTGCACGCGGTGAGTTCCACCACCTCAACCACCTCGGCGTCGAGGCCGAAACAGCTGCCGAGGTCGTCGCAGCCGATGCCCGCATCACCGACACCGGCATCGCAACCACCGGCGTCGAAGACGCTGTGTGCTGCTACGCCGAGAAGACTGAAACATGGATGCAGTCGCCCGAAGGCGCCAGGTGGGAGTGGTACGTCAAGAGTGGCGACACCAACCAAATGGATCACGCCACCGTCGGCACCTCTGGCGTCTGCTGCGGCTAAGTCTCTCGACCACCGGCCGGGTCAACGGCTGCCATCTCTGCGAAGCTGCGACATGAGCTTCTACGGAGACGAACAGCGCGCCCTGCAGGCACGCTTCGACACCAGCAACCTCGCCGCGGCGTTCGAGGCGACGATCATCACCGACTCGATCGACGTCGATCAGCAGGCCTTCATTGAGGGACGCGACCACTTCTTCCTGTCGAGCGTGAACGCCGACGGCTGGCCGACCGTCTCGTACAAGGGCGGCCCCATCGGGATGGTGCGAGTGGTCGACGAGCACACCGTTGAGTTCCCCAGCTACGACGGCAACGGCATGTTCCTGTCGATGGGCAACATCAAGTCGGCTGCAAAGGTCGGTCTGCTCTTCATCGACATGGTCACACCACAGCGACTTCGGCTCCAGGCGACTGCCGAACTGTCCGACGATCCGGACGCACTCGCTCAGTGGCCCGGCGCCCAACTGATCGTCCGGGCTACGGTCGCCAACGTCTTCCCAAACTGTGCCCGCTACATCCACCACCATGAGCGAGTTGCATCGTCGAAGTACGTGCCCGACGCAGCCGGCGGTCAGCCGGTCGCCACGTGGAAGCGGATCGACATGATTCAACCATTCCTACCCGCACGCGATCAGGGTCCCGCCGCCGAGGCTGGCACGATCACCGGCGACGAATACGGCCAACACGTCGCCAACGGCACCAGCTAATCGCACAGACACAAAACAATATTCGGACAAGACTGTCACGCTTTGGTCTGACCGGAGCATGACAGTGGCCCTTGCGGTGGGGTTCGTTTACGGTGCTGTTGTATGGGTGACTTTGAAGGAACAATCGGGACGACAGTGGCGGATTCGACACCACACTGGCCTGCCCCTCCGACACCGCCCGGTGCGAAAACCAATGTGCTGATCGTGCTGCTCGACGACGTTGGGTTCGCCGACTTCGGTTGCTACGGCTCCGAAATTTCCACCCCCACGATCGACCGGCTCGCCGCCAACGGCCTTCGGTACACCGGCTTCCACACCACAGCGATGTGCTCAACGACCCGCGCCGCACTGCACACCGGGCGTAACCACCACGACGTCGGGATGGGCTGCCTCGCCAATTTTGACAGCGGCTTCCCCGGCTACCGCGGCAAGATCGCCGCCGACGCCCCAACGCTCGCCGAAGTCCTTCGACCGCACGGATACCGCAGCTACATGGTCGGCAAGTGGCACTGCACGCCACTCACCGAAACCGGTGCGACCGGCCCGTTCGACGGCTGGCCGCTGGGTCGCGGCTTCGACCGCTTCTATGGATTCCTCGACGCGGAAACCGACCAGTACTCCCCCGAATTGGTGCGCGACAACACACACGTCACCGCTCCCGGCAACTACGCGTCCGGCTACCACGTCACCGAGGACCTCGCCGACCAAGCCATCACGTACCTGACGAGCCACGTCGCCGCCACACCCGACGTGCCGTGGCACATGTTCCTCGCTCCGGGCGCATGTCACGCCCCCCATCAGGCACCGATCGACCTCATCGACAAGTACGCCAAGATCTTCGCGAAGGGTTGGGATCAGACGCGCTCCGATCGGATCGCGGCACAGATCGAACGCTGCATCGTGCCCGACGGCACCGAGCTGCCCGACCGCAACCTCGGCGTCAAAGCCTGGGACGAACACAGCGACGACGAGCAACGCCTGTTCGCTCGGCTCGCCGGCGCGTACGCCGCGATGCTCGAACACTTCGACCAGCACCTCGGCCGGGTCATCGACACCCTCAAAGCGACCGGCCAGCTCGACGACACCATCGTGATGGTGCTGTCCGACAACGGCGCGAGCCAGGAGGGCGGTCCGCTCGGGTTCGTGAACGCAATGGCACCGTTCAACATGATCAAGGAAACAATCGACGAAAAGATCGCACGGATCGACGACATCGGCGGGCCCGATACACACTCGAACTTCCCGCACGGCTGGGCGATGGCCGCGAACACACCGCTCAAGCGATACAAGCAAAACACCCACAGCGGCGGCGTGCGCGACCCCTTCGTCATCACCGGGCCCGACCGCATCGTGGGCGCGTCGAACGCCGGCGAGCTCCGCCATCAGTTCTGCCACGTCTCTGACCTCGCCCCCACCATCCTCGAACTGCTGGGCCTCGGCGACGCTGCTTCGTCGAACGGCATGACCGGCACCAGCTTCGCTTCATCGATCGCCGACGCCGGCGCGTCGACCGGCAAGACCACGCAGTACTTCGAGATGTTCGGGCACCGCGGCATCTGGCACGAAGGTCTCAAGGCCGTGGCGTACCACTGGCCTGGTACGGCATTCGACGACGACACCTGGGAGCTCTACGACCTCGCCAACGACTTCAACGAGAACCACGACCTCGCCGGCACGCAGCCGGAGCGCCTCCGCGAGTTGCAAGAGATGTGGTGGGCCGAAGCACGCACCAACCAGGTCCTCCCGCTCGATGATCGCTTCGGTGAACGCTTTGCCGAGAACGCCGAACGACACGCCGGTAGCCGCACAAACTTCACGTTCTGGTCGGGCATGGGCCACGTGCCGTCCGACGTCGCACCCGACCTGCGGAGCCGTAGCTACGAGATCACCGCCTACGTCAACACGTCCGGAAATGTCGGCAACGCAGACGGCGTACTGATCGCCCATGGCGATGCGACATGCGGGTACTCACTGTTCGTCCGTGATGGGCACCTCGTGCACGATCTGAACATCGGCGGCACCCACCAGGTCGTCACGTCGGACCGCCGGGTTCCCACAAACGCGACCACGCTCGGGTTCCAGATGCAACGCACCGGCGAGGGACCGTTCCCGCACGGCGTCGGCACGTTGCTGATCGACGGTGAGCCTGCCGGCTCGATGGAAACCGACCAGATCTTCTGGCTCATGATCTCCTGGTCGGGCCTCGATATCGGCCTCGACCGAGGCACCACCGTTTCCGACTATGACGGCACCGGTCAGTTCATGGGCCCCAACAATTACACCGGCGAACTCGTCCGTGTCAGCGTCGACCTCGCTATGGACCAGGACGTCGACCACGACGCCGCCGGCGAAACCGACCTCGGTCGCGAATGATCTGCTCAGGCCCGACGAGCACCCGCGAGTGACCCTTCGCTCCAGTCCACAAGTCACTCGTTTCTGGCCGCGCTCGCAGGCACTCTGGGACGCACGATCCATAGGATCTTGATGCGACGAAGTCTGAGATTGGATGGCGTCGAGGATGAGTGGATGACGAGTCGAGGATGAGTGGATGATGAGCCAGCAACGGAGCATGCAATGACCGCAGCAATCGAAGCACACAACCTGCGCCGTGTATTCGGCGAGAACGAGGCCGTTGCCGGCGTCGACCTCGCCGTCCAGCCAGGCGAGATCTACGGCTTCCTCGGGCCAAACGGCGCCGGCAAATCGACCATGGTCAAGATGCTCTGCACTCTGCTGACCCCCACCTCGGGCCGGGCAACGGTTGCTGGTTTTGACGTCGCGTCGCAGGCCGGCGACATCCGCTTGCGCATCGGCGTCGCCCTGCAGGACTCCTCGATCGACGGTAAGCAGTCAGGCCGCGAAATGTTGCAACTCCAAGGCGAGCTATACGGACTGTCGAAATCCGACATCCAGCAACGCATGAGCGACGTGATCGGCCTCGTCGACATCGGCTCGGCGATCGACGACCGCGTCGAGACGTACTCGGGCGGCATGAAGCGCCGGCTGGACCTGGCGATGTCGCTCATTCACAAGCCGCAGATCCTCTTCCTCGACGAGCCGACCACTGGCCTCGACCCAGCCAGCCGCACTGCGGTGTGGAACGAGGTTCGCAAGCTCAACCGGGAGGAGGGCATGACCATCTTCCTCACCACCCAGTACCTCGAAGAAGCCGACGAACTCGCCGACCGGGTCGGCATTATCTCCGCCGGCAAGCTCGCAACCGAAGGTACCCCGACTGCGTTGAAGCAAACGATCGGCAATGACCTGATCGTCGCCGAAGTCGATGGCGACACGTCGTCGATCGAATCCGAGTTGCGCGGATTGGCCGGCGTGTCGAACGTCGAATCGCGGCCCGGCGAGTTGACCGTGTCGGCCACGAACGGTGCCGCCGTGATCGCCGACGTCGCTGTCGCCCTCAAGGGCAGCGGGGTGACGGTGCAGACGCTCACGTTGCGTACCCCTACCCTCGACGACGTCTTCCTGCAAGTCACCGGCGCGCACCTTGCCGAGAGCCACGCAAGTACGGGTGACGACTCGGAAGGAACCGCATCATGACCGCTATGCAGACCACCTCGACCGACATCCAGACGCACACTCAGCCGTTGGCGCGACGTTCGTCGATCTTCCACGACCTTAAAACGGTTGCGAAGCGGGCGTGCCGCGGTGTGTTCCGTGAGCCCGAGTTCTTCATCCCGGCACTCATTGTTCCCGTGTTCTTCTTCGTGGTGAACATCGGTGCTCTGCAGGACTTTGCCGAACAGTCCGGCGTTGTCGTCGACTTCAAAGCGTTCCAGCTGCCGGTGTCGATTATCTTTGCCGTGACTGGTGTGTCCCGAGCGAGTGCACTCGTCACCGATATCCAAGGTGGCTACTTCGACCGACTGCTGCTCACGCCGATCCGGCGACCCGCTTTACTCCTTGGGCTGATGGCCGCCGACCTGATGGCGGTGATGATGCTCACGGTCCCCGTCCTGCTGCTCGGCCTCGCCGTTGGTGTCAGCTTCATCACCGGCATTCTCGGCATGATTGCCTTCCTGTTCTACGGGGCACTCTGGGGACTTGCGTTCGCTGGTTTCCCCTATGCCATCGCCCTCAAAACCGGCAACCCAGCAGCGGTCAACTCGAGCTTCATTCTCTTCTTCCCGTTCGCCTTCCTGACCACGTCGTTCCTGCCGAAGGAAGCCCTCACCGGATGGCTGGCGACGATTGCCACCTACAACCCGGTCACGTACGTACTCGACGGCCTGCGCAGTCTCATCACTGATGGCTGGGAGTGGGCGACGCTCGGCAAAGGCCTCCTCGCCACCCTGATTCTGGGGTCGATCAGCTTCGCCATGGCCAGCGCCGCAATGCGCGGTCGCATTTCCCAGAAATAGACCTCCACCTTCCGTTTGCGTCGAAGAATCGGTTGGTATTCACGCCGTTTTTTCGACGCAAACGTGAGAAACTGTCGAACAAATGTCAGCCAACGGTCTCCCAACAGACCGACTCGGCGGCAACTACTTCAAGTTGTTCGGCGCGTCGACGATCTCGAATCTCGGCGACGGAATCGGCATCATTGCCTACCCGTGGCTCGCCTCTGCAGTCACCCGCAACCCGCTGCTCATCGCCCTCGTCGCTGTGGTGCAACGCCTCCCGTGGCTGCTGTTCAGCCTGCCGGCTGGCGTCATCACCGACCGGTACGACCGGCGAACCCTGATGGTGATTGCCAACTCGATCAGGGCAGTACTGACCCTCGGCGTGGCGCTCATCGTGCTCGGCAAGCAGGGCGTCCTCCCAAGCCCTGACGACATCGATGCTGGCGCTGTGATCGGCACCGACGGTTTTCTGTACGGGATGGTGCTCGTTGCGACGATGCTGATGGGCTTTGCCGAAGTGATCTATGACAACTCGGCGCAAACCTTCATGCCCGCCATCGTGCACAAGGGCAACCTCGAAAAGGCCAATGGCCGGCTGTGGAGTATCGAGCAGGTGGCGAACACGTTCATGGGGCCACCGCTCGGCGCACTCCTCCTGATCGTCGCATTCTCGGTGCCGTTCTTCGTCGATGCAGCCACGTTCGTTGTCTCGGCGGCGTTGATCGCACTCATCCCGGCGACCAAGCGGTCGGCAAAACAGACCGACTTAGTGGAACGCAGACCGTGGCAAGTCGAACTGAAGGAGGGCTTCTCCTGGCTGTGGTCGCACGACCTGCTCCGCCCGATGGCGATCATCCTCGGGCTCCTCAACATGCTCGGCACACTGTCGGGCGCAACGCTCGTCTTGTTCGCTCAAGAAGTGTTGCGGACCGAGCCATACGAGTTCGCACTCCTCGAAAGTGGCGGCGCCATCGGCGGCATCATCGGTGGTTGGTCGGCATCACGAATCGCGAGGAAAATCGGCTCCGGCCCATCGCTCTACCTCACGCTGCTGCTCGGTGGCCTCACGACCTTCCTGATCGGGTTCGCACGCAACTGGATCTTTGTTTGGGCGATGTTCGCCATCTTCATGTTCTTTGCTGTGCTGTGGAACGTGATCACGGTCAGCCTGCGTCAATCGATCATTCCCAACGAACTTCTTGGCCGCGTCAACAGCGTGTATCGCTTCTTTGCATGGGGGATGATGCCGATCGGCGCAGCACTCGGTGGCCTCACCGTCGTACTGACTGATGCCTTCGCGTCACGCGATATCGCCCTGCGTATGCCGTTCTTTGTCGCCGGCGTACTCAGCGTCGCACTGTTCTTCTTCGCCGCTCCGAAGCTCACCACCGAGAGGATCGAAGCAGCCCGAACCGGCAGTGGATGAGTCGCCGGGCAACAAAGTTGAAGATTGATTAGTCCAAAGAGCCCGCTGCGACGAACTAGAGGTGTTCACATATGAACAGAAAACGTTAACCAACACCCGGCCCCTCCCCCCTGGGCCGGGTGTTGCGTTTTCCAGCCGTTGCTCCTGCGAGACCTCGCGGTACTGATCTGCAACAATGAGTACCGCGCCGTACGTTGAGCGCCCGAAGACCGACACCGGGGGTACGAACATGACCGAACTCGCTTACGCAGCTGGACCAACTGACCGTCCACTCCTCACCGACACAATCGGCCAGAACCTTGCAGCCACAGTCGCTGCACACGGCAGCCGCGAAGCGCTGGTGTCCGTGCACCAAGACATTCGCTGGACCTACAACGAGTTTGCTCGACGCGTCGCCGACCTCGCCAAGGGCATGCTCGGAGCCGGAATCGTCAAGGGCGACCGTGTCGGATTGTGGAGCCCGAACTACGCCGAGTGGACGGTCCTCCAGTTCGCCACAGCCGAAATCGGCGTTATCCTCGTCAACGTCAACCCGTCGTACCGCACCCACGAACTGGCATACGCAATCAATCAGTCCGGGTGCCGCTGGATCGTGGCGGCGCCCCAATTTAAAACGTCCGACTACCGATCGATGGTCGCCTCGGTGCGCGATAAGTGCCCCCAGCTCGAGCGAGCAGTCTTCTTTTGGGATGACGACTGGAACGAACTCTGCAGTGGGTCCAACGCCATCTCCGATACCGATCTCGATGCGTGCCGAGCCGGGCTTTCCTGCGATGACCCGATCAACATCCAGTACACGTCGGGGACAACGGGCTTCCCGAAAGGTGCGACGCTCACACACAAGAACATCTTGAACAACGGGCACAACGTCACCAGCGGGCAGAACATCACCCACGAGGATCGGCTCTGCATTCCTGTGCCCTTCTACCACTGCTTCGGCATGGTGATGGGCAACCTCGGCTGCACCTCGACGGGGGCCACCATGGTCATTCCCAGCGACGCGTTCGACCCAGTCGCCGTGCTCACCGCCGTCGAGAAAGAACGGTGCACCGCGCTCTACGGCGTGCCGACGATGTTCATCGCCGAGCTGGCACTGCCGAACTTCGACGACTTCGACCTGTCGAGCCTGCGCACCGGCGTGATGGCTGGCTCACTCTGCCCCGAAGACGCGATGATCGCCTGCATCGAGAAAATGCACATGGTTGACGTCACCAATTGCTATGGAATGACCGAGACCTCACCGGTGAGTTGCCAAACGATGATCGGCGACACGATTGAGCACCAGACCCAGACCGTTGGCGTCGCTCACCCGCACGTCGAGGTCCGCATCGCCGACCCGCTCACGGGCGAAACGCTGCAGCGCGGCGAACACGGCGAGTTCTGCACCCGCGGCTACTCGGTGATGCAGGGCTACTGGAACGATGACGACAAGACCGCTGGCACCATCGATGCCGACGGCTGGATGCACACCGGAGACATTGCTGTGATGTTCGACGACGGCTACGTGAACATCGTTGGCCGCATCAAAGACCTCGTGATTCGCGGTGGCGAGAACATCTACCCCCGTGAGGTCGAAGAGTTCCTACTCGGCCATCCCAACATCCGCGAGGTGCAGGTCATCGGGGTGCCCGACAAGAAATACGGCGAAGAAGTGATGGCCTGCGTCATCCCCGCCGACGGAGCTGACGTGACCCTCGACGACATCAAGGCCTTCTGCCAAGGCAAGATCGCCCACTTCAAGGTGCCGCGCTACCTCAGCATCGTCACTGAGTTCCCCATGACGGTGACCGGCAAGATCCGCAAGATCCAAATGCGCGATGAGGCCGTCGCTGCGCTCGGCCTTGGCGACTTCGTCGCCGACGCCTGACGGCGTCCCTCATCGCCTTCTCGGGCTACCGCCCGACGGTCACTTCGTGCCCGTCCAGGGCACCGTCGTCGCATCGCCTCACCCGCGCCCTGCGCCCTGCGCTTGCGCCCTCGACCTCCGCCCTCGCCCCTCGCCCTGCGCCCTCGCCCTGCGCCCTCGCCCTCTCCTACGACCTCTCCTGGTACTCCTGGGCTTGCTCTGCTCCGAGCTCTTCGAGTTGCTTCGCGCGGAACGCTTCCCTTTCGGCGCGCCTTGGGTGGATGAAGCCTTCGCCGATCAACCGTTCGCCTGCTCCGAGCATCACATGGCGCGCGATGCGACG
>NZ_JBDNIJ010000227.1:0-8965 GCF_041688325.1 Ilumatobacter sp. | reverse complement strand
GTTGGTCGTTCGCCGTAACCGGCTGTCAGGCTGCGTCTGGCACATCGAGGTGCTTCCAGCGCGCTAACGCCCGTCGGATCCGGAGTGCTGTGCCACCCGGATCGTGGACGATCGACCGATAGCTGAATCGGAGCACCTGCCAGCCAGCGTTGGCGAGGTCGCTGTCCTTGCGGCGGTCCCGTTCGAACTGATTGCGGTCGAGGCCGTGTGTCGACCACCCGTCGCATTCGACGAGTACTGCCGTGGCAGCGAATCGGAAGTCGACCTCCCATCCAGCGATCCGTTCATGAAACGTGGTTGGTGGAAGCTGATGGCGTCGGACGAGTTCGGCAAAAACGAGTTCGAGGATCGAGTCGGCGGGCCGATGATCGATTGACCACTCATCGATGGCGGCACGGAGCGCAGGTATGCCGGGCCGGCCGCGGTGGCCGTGTTGGACTGCGGCTGCGGTGAGTGCGTCGAGGTTGAGGAGGCGGCGACTGAGTGCAACTCCGACGGCAGGTTCGACGAGTGATGGGTCGTCGGCTCCGAGGTCGCACAGGGTGCGAAGCGGGTCCGTGCAGCGGATGCCGTGGCGACGCTGGGGTGTGAGCCGCTGACGGTCGGTTGGCCGATGCAACACGACTCCGGCCAGGCGGGGTCGGCGATTTCGGTCAGGGACGGTGAGATGGACGAGCGCATCTGCAGGCTCGATCAGATTCCAGAGCATGGCCGCCGATTGGTGCGAGGCCATTGCGTGACCACCTGCGGCGAGGACGGCTGCATGTATTGCTTGGCGTTGATCCGTCGGCGCGCCAGGCAGCCGGGCGACTCGGCGGTGGAGCTCGATCAACGAACCAGCACGTATCGCACGACGCCAGGCGTCGACGCTCAGCCCGGACGCGCTCAACGTGATGAGGCCGTGATGCTGGCGCGCCCAGTCATCGAAGTCGGAGAGTCGCATGCCATGACAGTGGGCCTGGATTGGGTCGGCGGGGAAGCACCAGAATCTCGGGACGTGCTGAGGCGGAATCCGCTGCTGTCCGTCCCGAGTTCCCTGCGATCGGTCGAGTGCGGGTTTTCGAGATGCCCCCCGCCGACGTCTTTTGACGATGTTCCGGTTCCGGCCCCGACGAGTCGGTCGACCGATCCGCTGGTGACCTCGCCGACGAAGAGATCGAGCGTGTCGACATCGATCCAGGCCGCGTAGCGACGACCGTCGATCACCGTGTGTCCGAGCAGCCCGCGCTGTTCGCCTTCGATGCCGACTGCAACGGTGCCGCGCACGGCCCCCCGTTTTGTGTGAGCGATTGCGGGAACCGACGCTGGAATCGCTCACACAGAATGCGGGCTGAAGTTCTGTGTGAGCGGATATGGGCAACGACGCCGTAATCGCTCACACAAACACGCTGGGGCTGGGGCTGGGGCGGGGGCTGGGGCGGGGGGTGGGGGGGGGGGTGGGGTTGGGGTTGGGGGCAGGGGGCGGGGGCGGGGGCTGGGGGAAGCGGGGGAGGGATACGATTTGGGGATGACGCCTGAGGATGCGCTGTTGCGTGTGATCCACTGCCTGGACCGTGCTCATGAGACTGGTTTTAAGGCCAAGGCGTTCACCCGGGCGCTCGATGTGATCCGCACGACACCGGCTGCCGAGATCGAGTTGCGTGTGGCGAAGAATTCGCTGCAGGAACTCGATGGCATTGGCAAGTCGACTGCTGCGGTGATCATCGACGCAGTCGAAGGTCGCGAGCCCGAGTATCTGAAGAAGGTCGAAGCGAGCTCCCGCGTCGACATCACACTGGCGGGCCAGGTGTATCGCGATGCGCTGCGCGGCGACTGCCACCTGCATTCGACATGGAGCGATGGTGGCGCGCCAGTTGAGGCAATGGCGGCAACGGCGATGGCGATCGGCCACGAATACATGGTGCAGACCGATCACTCGGCCCGCCTGACGATCGCGCACGGCTTGAACGAGGAACGATTGAGCGAGCAGCTCGATCAGATCGCCGAAGTCAACGCAGCGATCGCTGCTGCCGGCCACGACTTCCGGGTCTTGTCGGGCATGGAGGTCGACATCCTGGTCGATGGGTCGCTCGACCTCAGTGACGGCATGCTCAAGCGGCTCGACGTGGTGGTTGCCAGCGTGCACTCGAAGCTGCGCATGGACAAGGCGCAGATGACGGAGCGAATGTTGATGGCGGTCGCCTCGCCGCACGTCGACATTCTCGGCCACTGCACCGGTCGGATGATCGGCAAGCGCCCGCCGAGCGACTTCGACGCCGACGACGTGTTCGCAGCGTGCGCCCAGTTCAACACGGCTGTCGAGATCAACTGCCGACCTGAACGGCTTGACCCTCCGCTCGAGCTGATCGACCTGGCAATCGAGTTGGGTTGCTGGTTCTCGATCGACTCTGATGCACATGCGACTGGGCAGCTCGAATGGCAGCCGCTTGGTTGCGATCGTGCGGCGGCACGAAATGTCCCGATCGACCGGATCATCAACACCCTGCCGGCTGAGGACTTGCTGGCGTGGACGCGTCAATCAGCGGCTGCTTGAACCCGATCTGTCAGCAAGCGGCCGCCTGAACCCGGCCGCCAATCAGTGGCGTAATGGGGCGTGATGGGGCGCGATGCCGCACTCGCTGCCAGAGTGCAGGCATGAGTGATGGCATGGCAACTGCGAGCGCACGAGTGGAGTGGCTGACAATTGCGGGCGATCTCGACACGTGGCGCTCGCTCGGATTGTCGGCGACGGACGATGGGTTGATTCCGTTGTTCGGGACCGCGTTGCGAATCGTCTCGCCCGAAGCTACGTCTGCCCCGCCTGCCAAAACGGGTGTGGCGGCAGATGATGTTCAGGCTGGCATTGTCGGATGGGCGATCTCTGGCATTGATGACTCGACGACCTCGATCGCCGGCCTTGCTACGACCGTGGTCGAGCAGTTGGCACCGACTTTTGCCACCCATTCGCTCGGAGCACGGTCGATCGATCACGTGGTCGTGATGACTGGCGACCTCGAGTCGACCACCGGTGACATTGCGCTCGCCACCGGATGCGAGTTGAAACGGATCCGCGAGGTCGGCAAGATCCGCCAGGGTTTCCATCGCATTGGGCGGGGAGGGCTGATCGTCGAAGTGGTCCAGCATGAAGACGACAACCGGTCAGACGGCGAGTTCTGGGGCATCGTGATCATCGTCGATGACCTGGATGCCGCTTGCGTGCAACTGGGCCCCGACCGCGTTGGCGAGCCAAAAGATGCAGTTCAGCCAGGTCGTCGAATCGCCACAATTCGCAGCAGCGTTGGCCTCGGCACGGCTGTTGCTTTGATGTCGGCCTGAGGTCTTGAGGGTGGTGCGGTTGGGGGATCGCCGCGCGAGCCGTAGCATGGCAGAACTATGTCGAAGAAGACCAGCAAGCGCAAGGCCCGCCTCCGTCGTTCGAAGGCGAACCATGGCAAGCGCCCCAACATGGGCCGCTGACCACACATCTGACTTGAATACTGCGCCAAGCGCCTGAGTGCAGCCCATTGCGGGTTGGGCCGGGCGCTTTGTCGCGTCTGGGGTCGGGTTCAGGTCGAACTGGTTGATGTCGAACGGGTTGAGACCTGTCGAATGACCGCCAATTCTGTCACGCTGGAACGTGGGGACGGACCGATTCGGGGACGTATCTTGCCCACTCGGCAGCAGTGATCGAGTCGCCGCCGATGGCGTCGAATGCTTGGGCGGCAGCGTCAGGGTCGAGCAACCATGCATCGATTTGTTGGTTTGGTCCGGCACCGAGGCACACGTCGGCATCCGGTGCGAATGCGACCGAGTAGGCGCCAGCTCCGTTCGCCAGCAGGCGGTATTCGAGCGTCGGCTGCTGCATGTCGGCGACGTTCCAGATCGAGATCTTCGCGTCGGTGCCAGCAGCTGCAACTCGTGAGCCATCGGCATTGAATGCAACGGCGACTTGGTGTCCTTCGGCGTCGCCAAGGCGCGAGAGCAACGACGGATGAGCAGGGTCGGCGCACTCCCACAGTGACACGGTGCGGTCGGCTGATCCAATGGCGACGATCGGCTTCGTTGGGTGGAACGCGACGCTCATCGCAAAGCTGTCGGCAACGGAGGTGGTGGACACCGGCCGAATGTTGCCCAGATCGCACATGTCAACGAGCACCAGCTCGTTGGTCTCGGAGACCACGGCGAGCAGCGTGGAGTCGGCGCTGATTGCCAGGTCGAGAGGTCGGACCGGCACGGGCAGAGCGGCCAGCAAGACGGGTTCGGGCCCGGCGGTATCCCATACGAACAGCTGTCCGGCCGCTTCGATCGCCGCAACGATTTGGCCGTCGGCGCCGAAGGTGACGTTGTCGATCAGCGATGTGGCCGAACCGGGCAGCACCGCCAGCGGCAGGCGTCGTGACGGACCGAACAGCACCTCGCCAGTACGTGTCCCAAACGCGACCAGTGCGCCATCGGAACTGATCGCGCCTGCACCGCTGAAGACCATGTCGGTGCTGTCGGTTTCGTAGACCTGTTCAACCTGCAATTTGGTCGAGTTGGATCGGCTCCACAATACGCATCGGCCGCCCGAGCCCGTAATGACCGAAGCCCCGGTTGTGTCGAGCGTGATGGTCCAGATGGTCGAGTCGACTTCGGCCTTGAGTGCCGACGGCAGCGCCCAGGCCCGGATCGTTCCGCTTTCTGCAGCGGTGATGGCGTGCCCGGGGCCGATAAATCGCACGCTGGTGACAACGGACCCGGGGCTCAGCTCGGGGCGAACCTCTTGCCAGTTGTGGGCGGTGAAGAACCGAACGGTGCCGTCCGAACTGGCGACCGCGACGTGGTCCCCAGATTGCGACACCCCAATGTCGTTGACCCACGATGAGAAAGGCGCCGACGTCAGTGAGCGTTCGGTTGGGGGCGTGTCGTTGGCCGTGTCCCAGACTCGGATTCGGCCGTTGTGGTAGCCGGCAATGACGTAGTTGTCGTTCGGGTCGAATCGAACGCAACTCGCTGGCGAGCCTTGGGGATGGGGCATGTGCCAGGGTTCGGCGTCGTCGAGCACGTGGCCAGTTCGGCTTCGCCAGATGGTGAGGGTGCCGTCGGCGGAGCCCACTCCGAGACGGCTGGCGTCCGACGAGATGCTGAGGCTGAGGGCAGTGGCTGGACAGGGGAATGCTCCGATCCGCTCGCCGGTCAGGGGGTTGAGCACGATGACGGCACGGCCGGCGCCGGCCGCGACCAGCCATTCGTCGTTGCGTGCGAATGCCAGCGCGTGGACGGCCCCGCTGAAGTCGTCAGGTCTCCCGATGTTGCGCTGCTGCCCAGTGCTCAGCTCGTGCACCCAGATTTCGCCACTGGCGCTCCCAATGGCGATTCGCTCGCCGGCGAAGTCGACGGCCACCGCAGCCACACGCTGCCCAGCGGGGTTGGGAAACTCTTGGCGCAGCCGAATGGTGTTGGCGTCGCAATCGAAGATGCGAATGGATTCGTTCGGCCCGTTGGACGCGATGGCGACCTGCTGGTTGCCAGACAGGTCGAGTCGGACTTCACCGGGGGTGCCGAGCGATCGGGCCCCCGGCATCGGCGACGTTGCAGCTGCTACCGCCGAGCGTGCCTCGACGGTGGGTGCGGCGCGATGTGCGAGGACGGCGATCTGGGCACTCAAGATCGGGTCGTTGTTGCGAAGCTGGCTGGATTGGAGAGCGAGTTGCCGTGAGGTGACGTCAGCGTCGCGGCGTTGCTGTTGGTTGCGGAGCTGCTGACTGGCTGTGATGAATTCGATCTCCGTGCTGGTGAGCCGAAACCAACCCGAGCCGCCGAGCAGCATGAGGGCGTCATCGAGGAGTGTGCCCTGCAGCGCCGCCGAGGGGACGCGTGCCATTTCGTCCCACGCCGTTGCATAGACAGCGATCCGCCTGACGATGTGCAGCGTGCCCCGCTCCTCGTCGATCCAGCCCTCGAGCCGCCCCCAGCTTTTGAGCAGCGCTTCGTGGCTGATGGTCACGTTGTTGCCGTCCAGGGTGAGGAGCCGGGCCTGGGTGAACACCTCAATGACGTCGTCGATTGCGGCATCGCTGCTGTTTGTCCAGAATGTCGTGAGATCGAGTGGGCGGCGGAGCATGGTGCCGTCGTCTTCGAGTTCGACGAGGTGCGTGAAGATCTGTCGGCTGAGATGTCGGCGCTCGTCGTCGAGCGTCGTGTAGGCAGCTTCGGCCGCCTGGCTGATGGCGTGCGCGAGGCCACCGATTTTCCTGAGCCGTTCGAGTGTCAGGACCTGGGGCGATTTTTCAGCGAGGAGAAACAGCACGTGGGAGAGGAGCGGGAGGGCTTCGGTGCGTTCGGCGAGCCCGGAGTATTTCGTGAATTCGGTGACGAGTTCGATCAGGAGGTCGGGCGCCACGGTCATGCCGGCGTTGTCGGCGGGACGCACAATGCACTCGGTCATGCTGGCGCGGCTGAGTGGTGGGACGAGTGTGTGGCGTTGCTCGAGGCCGTGTCGAAGCCACGGTGTCTTGGTCGCCCGCTGGTAGTAGTCGGCGCGTAAACCGACAACGGTCTGGACGTCGCAATCAGCGGTCATTTCTGCAAGCTCGTCGAGAAAGTACTGGGCCTGCTGCTTGTTGGTTGGCGAAAAGATCTCTTCGAACTGATCGATGACGATCACTTGGTGCTGGCCTGCGTGCTCCGACATCCATGTCGAAATCGAATCGAGCGCCTCGATCGGATGGAGCTGGGGGGTCGTTGCCATGGCCACAATGTCCTCGCGGGCGTTGAGCCCTGCGACGAGCCCGGCTCGGAGTAATGACGACTTGCCAACGCCTGACGGGCCGATCACGACCATTGGTGGATGGCCCTGCCCGTCGAAGCCCGCAACGATGTCGGCGATGAGCGTTGCAGTCAGTTCTGACCTGCCGTGGAATCGGTCGGCGTCGCTTTCGGAGTAGGCGTTGAGCCCGAGGTAGGGATTGTCGTCGGCGGGACGTCGGCGTAGCCGTGCGAGCGCTTCGAGCCAGGGTTTGGTGTCGTCGACGCCGAGTTCGCGAAGCAGCACTTCGAACTTGTCCGTTTCGCGCGGATAGGGGATGTGTTTGCCGGTGCACCACCCGTGCACCGTCGAGACGGAACTATCGAGCTTCTTGGCGAGTGCTTTGTAGCTGAGCGGCGACGCTTCTTTGAGCGCATGGAGTTCAGCAACGAATCCCGCCCGGCTTACGTTCACGTTCCGCAATGTAGAACATCTGA
The DNA here is from genome assembly GCF_041688325.1 of Ilumatobacter sp. Taxonomy (GTDB): domain Bacteria; phylum Actinomycetota; class Acidimicrobiia; order Acidimicrobiales; family Ilumatobacteraceae; genus Ilumatobacter_A. The sequence continues at coordinate 1,762 of NZ_JBDNIJ010000227.1, read as the reverse complement.
GAGTGGTGATTGAGTAATGAACCCCCGTTTTTCCTCGACGGTCCAGCGAGGGTAGCGAGACCGCGGGCGCGGCTGCGTTAGAAGAGGTCGGGCTGGTCGGCGAAGAGGGGGGCGATTTCGTCCTTGCCAGACAGCGTGGGGCTGCCAGACGAGAGCTGCCAGTCGATGGCGAGGTCGGGGTCGTCCCAGCGGATGGCACGTTCGCAGTCGGGTGCGTACTTGCCGCTCACCTTGTAGGCGACGCGCACGTCGGGTTCGAGCGTGCAGAAGCCGTGGGCGAAACCGGCGGGAACGAGGAGCTGGTTGGCGCCCTCCGCGGTGAGCGTGACGGCAACGTGCTGTCCGAAGGTCGGCGAGGCCCGGCGAATGTCGACCGCAACGTCGAGGATCGATCCGTGGATCACGCGCACGAGCTTGCTCTGGGCGTGGGGTGCGGTTTGGTAGTGCAGCCCGCGCAGCGTGCCGGTGGGCGCAGAGAACGACTCGTTATCTTGCACGAAGTCGATGTCGATGCCGGCGCCCTGCAAGACGTCGCGTTTGTAGGTTTCGCTGAACCAGCCGCGCTCGTCGCCGTGGCGTGTGGCGCGGATTTCGACGACTCCGTCGAGCGCAGTGGTGATGATCTCCATGGCTACTTCTTCAATCCGAGGCGCTCGGTGGCCTGCTGGTCGCGCAGTGGCTGCCACCAGGGCTGGTTGTCGAGGTACCACTGCACGGTGCTGCGGAGCCCGGTGGTAAAGGTGTGTTGGGGCTCCCAGCCGAGGTCGCGCTGGATCTTGGTTTGGTCGATGGCGTAGCGCTGGTCGTGGCCGGGGCGGTCGGCAACGAACGTGATCAACGATCGGCGCGATTCGCCGGTATCGAGTGGCCCGGCCAACTCGTCGACGAGGTCGCAGAGGGTTTCCACGACCTCAAGGTTGGTGCGCTCGGCTTTGCCGCCAATGTTGTATGTCTCGCCAGGCGTGCCGCGCTCGACGACGGTGACGAGCGCTGCGGCGTGGTCTTCGACGTGCAGCCAGTCGCGGATGTTGTCGCCCTTGCCGTAGACGGGCAGTGGTTCGCCGTGCAGGGCGCGGATGGTGACGAGGGGGATGAGCTTCTCGGGGAAGTGGAACGGCCCGTAGTTGTTCGAGCAGTTGGTGAGGAGCACGGGGAGGTCGTAGGTCTCGCCCCAGGCCCGGACGAGGTGGTCCGAGCCAGCTTTTGAGGCCGAGTACGGCGAGCGGGGGTCGTACGGGGTGGTTTCGGTGAACGCGGGGTCGTTCGGGCCCAGTGATCCGAAGACTTCGTCGGTCGAGATGTGGTGGAAGCGTTGCACGCCGGCTGTCCGAGCGGCTTCGAGCATGGTGAACGTGCCGATGAGGTTGGTGTGGATGAAGGCGGCGGGGCCGTCGATGGAGCGGTCGACGTGGCTTTCGGCGGCGAGGTGCATGACGGCGTCGGGGGAGTGCTCGGCGAAGACTTCGGTGATGCGGTCGATGTCGCAGATGTCGGCCTGCTCGAATGTGTGCCGGGGGCTGTCGGCGATCGATTGCGTCGATCCTTCGGTGGCGGCGTAGGTCATCTTGTCGACGTTGACGACCGAGTGGTCGGTGTCGTTGATGAGGTGACGGACCACGGCAGAGCCGATGAAGCCCTTGCCGCCGGTGACGAGAATCTTCATCGGTCGCGGTCCAGCGCTGCCAGTACGAACATGCCAATCATGGGCGACAGGGTACGGGCTGGCGCCGCCCGCCGAGCGTTGAGTGATCGAACCTGACCC
>NZ_JBDNIJ010000226.1:0-4542 GCF_041688325.1 Ilumatobacter sp. | reverse complement strand
GTATCGAGCCTGCATCTGCTCGGAACGGTTCAGTTCGTAGAGGAACTTCTGTACGGCGTAGAGGCTCATCCGTCCCACTCCAAATGCAGTACGTCGGGGCCACGAAAGGTGATGTTCGGGAAGAAGCTGAAGTCTTGCTCAGATCCGTCGGGGTTCTCGGCAAGCCGCAGCGATGGAAGGCGTTGGGACAGCAGCTCGAGGGCTATGCGGGCCTCCATCCGAGAGAGGCCGGCGCCCAGGCAGAAGTGGATGCCCTTGCCGAACGAGATGTGGCGGCTCGCACCGCCGCCCTTGAGGCCGCGGGTGATGTCGAACGTGCCAGGGTTCTCGAAGAGATCAGGTTGGTGGTTGGCTGACGCGAAGTTGAGCATCAGCTTCGTGCCGGCAGGCAGATCGACGCCACCGAGCGTGGTTGCTTGGGTGGTGATACGCCGCCACGAGATCTGGCTGGACTCGAAACGCAGCGTCTCTTCGACAGCGGCGGCTGCGAACGATGGATCGGCGCACAGTGCGTCCCACTGCTCGCGGCGCGGGAGGAGGCAGCGCAGCGTGTTGCACAGCAGTGCCGTCACCGGGTCGTGCCCGGCGAACGAGATGCCGTACACGACTGACTCGACCTCGCGGTACGAGATGCCGGTGCCGTTCGCCGGGTCGGGGTCGGCATCGTGTGCATCGAGGAGTTCGGACGTGAAGTCGTCGTGGCGTTCGTCGCGGCGCTGGGCGACGAAGTCGCGGCAATAACGCCAGTAGGCGAGCATCCCTTCGGCGATCTCGGTCTGCTCGGCAGCGGTTGGCTGGCCCCACGAAAAGGCCTTGCGGTTGCCGCACCACGACTTGATCATCCGGTCGTCCTCTTCGGGGAAGCCGATGAGGCGGAAGACGATCTCGGCGGGCAGGGGAAAGGCAAGCGCGGCCACATAGTCGGCGGAGTTGCCGCTCGCGACCATGTCGTTGAGCAAGGCCGTGGCCCGGTCGCGCATGTAGTCCTCGAGCGCCTTGAGGCGGCGGTTTGAGAAACCCTGACGGGTGAAAACGCGAATGCGAGCGTGGTCGGGCTCGGGCCGGTTCGACATCACGGCGATCGGATCGAAGTCGGCAGCACTCAGTACGGCGTTGGCCTCGGGAGCGAGCGGGAAGATGGGGTCTTGCACGTTGGTCGAGGCGAACACGTCGGGGTGCATGAAGACGTGCTCGATGTCCTCCATTCTGGTGACCACGACATGACCCAGTTGCTCGGCGTAGAACACCGGGTGCTCGTCGCGAAGCGCAGCAGCGATGGGGTAGGGGTCAGCTAAGTAGTCGTCGCTTAACGGCGACCACGAAGCATGCATCGGGCACCCAGGTGGCGGTGCCGCGATCGTGTCGGGAGCCGCGTGGTAGCTGTTCGAACTCACAGGTTCACCTGATTTCGAATTGGTTGGCCGTCGGTTGGTTGGTCGTCGGTCGACAGTTTCGCGAGGAGGCCGTACAGCACGTCGAGTTCGCCCGGGTCGAGGAGGGCGTCGATTCGGCCGTAGGCGCGTTCGCTTGATGGTGCGATTTCACTGACGAGCTCGAGGCCTCGCGTGCTGATGCTGATCTCAGCGCGCCGGGCGTCGGGTGCAGTCGCGCGTTCGATCAGGCCACGCTCGTCCATCGACGCCAGCATCCGCGACAGGCTCGGCCCGAGGAGAAAAGTGCGGTCGGCCAGTTCGCCGACCGACATTGGGAGCTTTGCATCGCGCAATGCCCGGAGGACGCGCCACTGCTGCTCCGTCAGGTCGCGGTCGCTGAGGGCAGGGCGGAAGTACCGCATCACGGACTCGCGGGCCCGCATGAGCGCCATGGGGAGCGAGTCTTCGAATGCCCGCAACGGGATGGTCGCAACGAGTGCTTCACTCATCGCGGACACCGTTGCGCAGGGTTCCAAGTTCCGGAACGTGCACCTCGATGGTGTCGCCGGGGACCAGAAACTTTGGCGGATCGAACCGTGCACCGGCCCCGATGGGTGTGCCAGTGAAGATGATGTCGCCAGGCTCCAGCGTGCAGAACGTGGAGAGATATTCGATCTGGTACTCGATCGGATACGCCATAGTGGCTGGCGTGTCGTCTTGACGGAGCTCGCCGTTGACGTGTGTGGTGAGGTGCAGGTTCTCGAAGTCGCCGATCTCATCGAGCGTGACCATCCACGGTCCAATGGCTCCCGAGCTCTCCCAGTTCTTGCCCTGCGTCACGTTGAACTTGGCGTGTCGCACCCAGTCGCGAATGGTGCCTTCGTTGCCGAGAGCGAGGCCCGCGATGTGCTGACGAGCGTCTTGGCGCTTGATGCGGCGACCGCCAATGCCGATGACGGCGACGATCTCGCCTTCGTAGTCGAGTTGCTCGCTCTCGGGCGGGCGGACCAGGGGTTGCTCGTGGCCGGTGAACGAGCTCGGGAAGCGGACGAACACGCTCGGCTTGTCGGGGCTGTCCTCGCCGTCTTTGTACTCGGCGTTCCGGCCGCCGTAGTTCACGCCGATACAGAAGATTTTGCCAGGCGAGGGGAGCGTGCGTTCGAAGGTGATGTCGTCCACCGAGAGCTTCGGCGTGGCCGACTCCGAGACGATGCGAGCCTCACTGACGCGCTCCTGTGCCAGGAGGTCCGACAGATCGCGGACGCCGTCCAGTCGATCGCCGAGGTCGATGATGCCGTCAGCTCCATCGACACCGGTGGCGATGCCAAAGCTGGCCCGGTTCGCTCCTTTTTCAGTTCGGTGGGAGAAGCTGAGCAGTTTCATGTTGCACTTATATCTAACATGTTATATAACTGTGGTCAATGCCTCATCTGATCGTCGAGCACTCGGCCAACGTCGAGAACGTCCCGCTCATCCTCGAAGCCGTCCACGCTGCCGCGCTTGAGACAGGTCTCGCGCCGATCGACGCACTGCGGACCCGGGCAGCCTGCCGAGACAGCTACGTGATCGGTGATCGCCATCCGGATAACGCTTTCATCGCGTTGACGCTGGGCCTCGGGCCTGGCCGGAGCGACGACGAGAAGCAGTTGCTGATAGACGCGCTCATGGAGGCCATCGAGGCCACCGTCGGCGAGGCAGCAGACCACATGATGCTGAGCGTCGAGATCCAAGAGATCGACCCTGCGATGCGCCTCAATCACAATCACCTGCGCGCCCACATCGCAACGCGCAACCCCACGACCTGAGTGTGACATGAGTGTGACACCGAGCAAACCGACCGACGGAGAAACACATGGCCGCAGACAAGACCTTCGACGAATATCAGGCGATCGCAACGGCGGCAGTTGCGCGCTTCAAAGACTCGCCGCTGCGGCACCTCATTGGCGGTGCACCGACAGCGAGCGTGAGTGGTGAGACGTTCGAGAATCACTCGCCGGTTGACGCGTCGATACTTGGATCTGTTGCCTCGGGCGATGCGGCTGACATCGATGCAGCGGCGCGTGCGGCCGACGACGCGTTTGCCGACTGGTCGGGGCGCACCGGCAAAGAGCGAAAGAATATTCTCCACCGTGTTGCCGACCTGATCGAGGCTCGAGCTGACGACATCGCTGCGGTGGAATGTGTCGACACCGGCCAGACGATTCGCTTTATGTCGGCTGCCGCGATCCGCGGGGCGGAGAACTTTCGTTTCTTTGCAGATCACGCACCCGATGCGAACAATGGTCGGTCGATGCCTGACGAACACCACGTCAACTTCTCCAGCCGGAAGGCGCTCGGCCCAGTTGGTGTGATCACACCGTGGAACACGCCCTTCATGCTGTCGACCTGGAAGATCGCTCCGGCGCTCGCAGCCGGCTGCACGGTCGTTCACAAGCCAGCCGAGTGGAGCCCGTACTCGGCTGCGATGCTGTCGGAGATCGCACTTGAAGCAGGCCTGCCAGTTGGCGTGCTGAACACGGTGCACGGCTTCGGCGAGTCGGCCGGCAAGGCGCTCACCGAACACCCGCTCATCAAGGCAATCGCATTCGTCGGAGAGTCGTCGACCGGCTCCATGATCCAGGCGCAGGGCGCGCCGACACTCAAGCGTGTGCACTTCGAACTCGGTGGCAAGAACCCGGTCATCGTGTTCGACGATGCCGATCTGGAGCGAGCGCTCGACGCCGTCATGTTCATGATCTACAGCCTCAACGGTGAGCGCTGCACGTCGTCAAGCCGCGTACTCATCCAGTCGACGATTCACGACGAGTTCGTGACCAAGTTGGGGCAGCGAGTACAGGCGCTGAAAGTTGGCCACCCACTTGACCCGTCGACCGAGATCGGGCCGCTCATCCACCCGCGGCACTGCGCCAAGGTGCGGAGCTACGAGGCCAAGGCGAACGACGCTGGCGCCACGGTGCTCGTCGGCGGCGGCGAGCGGCAAGACCCGGCCAGCTACTACGTCAATCCGATGCTGTTCACGAACGCAACGAACGACATGGCGATCGCACAGGAAGAGATCTTCGGCCCGGTCCTCACCGCCATCCCATTCGACACCGAAGCTGCGGCGGTACGAATCGCGAACGATGTCGACTACGGCCTCGCCGGATACCTCTGGACCGGAGACACCGGC
>NZ_JBDNIJ010000225.1:0-3096 GCF_041688325.1 Ilumatobacter sp. | reverse complement strand
TCGTCGCCGTAGTTCGCGAAGCTGAATGCGTCGACGGCCGGATCGAAGCCGCTGCTGATTGCACCGTCTCCGAGAGCCGGAATGAGCTCGGATGCGGCCTCGCCAGATCCCGAGTCATCGCTCGGGTAGCACTCGTCGAGAATGAAGCCGTCGGCATCGACGCACTCGTCGGGAACCTCGCCATTTTCCCAGCAGTTGTCGAACGCCTCATCATCGGCGAAGCACTCGAACGGGATGACCGAAGACCTCCCCGCGTCTGACTCGTCGGCAGCGTCTGATTCGTCGGCCGTGTCGGCTGATTCGTCTGTTGTGCCGTCCGATTGGTCGAGCTCCTGTGAGTCCGTGTTCGCGACATCAGAGTCAGAGCTCACGCTGCCGCACGCGGCGGCAGTACTGATCAACGCGAGAGCGATGAGTGTCCGGAAAAATTTGGTCATGACGTTCCTCCGAACACCGTGTGAAATGTGGATTGCTGGGCCATTACCGAGTTGAACCATCGGGCATGGTCGTGTTGTTAAAACGGGTGCCAATCAGGATCGTCATCTGCATGTCGGCATCGCTGAGGTTTGCGTCGGTGAGGTTCGCCGTGCCGAGATCCGCCCAACTCAGGTTGGCGCCCGACAGATCCGCACCGGTGAGGTTCGCTCCGGACAGGACGGCTCCGCTGAGATCAGCATTGACCAGAAGAGCGCCGGACAGATCGCAACCGTCGAGCCGAGCAACGGTGAGGTTCGCTCCGGACAGATCGGCGCCACTCAGATCGAGTTGGTACAGGTCGGCCTTCGACAGATTGCGCACGACCGGTTCCACACCGGACGGATCTTGCTCATCGTCGCCAGTAGCTCGAGCCACGTTCTTATCGGTACCCATGAGATCCCTCTGAACCCCCGAAGAGCGGCTCGAATGAGCAGCCAGGGTTGTCAAATATCGATTATGCCGGAGCTGACACACACTGGTCAAATAAAAGTCAAGATTGGGTACGGTTGGGCTCAAGCACCTGCAATACCTGGCTCAAGAGCGACCAAGCCACCAGGGCTCGGTGCCCGAGTTGTGCGACCGGTTTATGGTGCCGCTCAGCCCACGACGGCCATCACAATCAGGCCGGCACGGGTTTCGTTCGACTTCGACCCAGCTGTGTGTCAGGCACTCACGAGCGTCAGGTGCAGAACCGGCTCCGGGAGCTGCCAGAGCCGAGCGAACTCCTCGGTGACCTCACGGATTGCCGAGAACACACAGCCAGCAGCGATGGCGCCGTTTGCATGTTCCATGGCGACACCGAGATGCTGCATCGCACCCTGGTAATTGCCAACCGATCCGAGAACACACGCCAGGTTGCACCGTAGGAACGGGTCGTACGGGTCGATCTGGACCTGTTCCTGGAGCTGGTGGATTTCTGATTCTCTGGTCGTCATTTCGAAATTGATCGACCAATACAGCCAACGCTTGAGCAACCCAGACGGATCATGCCGAAATCTTGCATCTCACCCTGCAAGATGACTCCTCAACGTCACGCTCCCCGCTGCCAAGCCTCTCGGTAGCCTGCGCCGAATGAATTGGCCTGCTTCGACGATCAGCACGTGCTGACGTCGAACGACGCGGCGCCCAGCGACACACACGTCTCTCAGCTCGGCCGACGACCCTTCGATCCACGACGCGTCCCGTTCTATTACGGGTGGGTTGTACTGGTGGCCGGCACGATCGGAATCATCGCATCGGTGCCCGGCCAGACCGCCGGTGTCAGCGTTTTTACTGATGACCTGACCTCCACGACCGGGTTGACCCGGCTGCAGTTGGCGATTGCCTACCTGATCGGTACGGGCGCGAGCGGGCTACTGCTTGGCATCGGGGGCAAGATGATCGACCGCTACGGCTCACGCGTCGTCGCGTTCGCCGCGACGATCGGCCTGGCCTGCACCGTCACCGGGCTGAGCTTCGTCGGTTCGATGAGCACGCCCGTCGGCCTCATCGTGATGAGCGTCGGTTTTGGTTGCCTCCGGTTCTCCGGACAGGGCCTCTTGACCCTGTCGTCGCGGACGATGGTCGCCCAGTGGTTTGACCGACGGCGCGGCCTGGTCAGCTCACTCTCCCAGGCTGCTGGCAGCTTCGCCTTCGCCGCTGCGCCCGCCTTGCTCCTTGCGCTCATCGACATCGACGGGTTCCGCACCGCCTGGCGGATCATCGCTGTCGGCCTCGTCCTGGTCATGGCCACCGTGATTGCCACGCTCTACCGAGTCAGCCCCGAGGCCTCGGGCATGATCATCGACGGCGGCCTCGCTGCACCGGATGCCCGCGACACACCGGCCATCATCGGCAAGGACACCGACGCGACACGCGGCCAGGCCCTGCGCGACCTGCGGTTTTGGGCAGTCACGCTGCCGGTCATGGCGATGTCGTCGACCGCAACGGCAATCACGTTCCACATCATCGACCTGGGCGCGGAACAGGGGCTGGACCAAGACACGATCGTGCGGATCTTCGTGCCGATCGCATTTGTCAGCGTGCCGGTCACGTTGTTCACCGGTTGGCTCATCGACCGCACCTCGCCAATGGTTGTCGCCATGGCGATGGGTGCCTCGCAGGTGCTCATGTATCTCGCCATCGGCTACCTCGATGTGACTGTGATGGCTGTGCTCGCGATCATTGGCTGGGGTGCTGCGCAGGGCTGCTTCTCGTCGCTGACGTCGGCGGCGCTGCCCCGTCTCTTCGGGCGTCGACACCTCGGCGAAATCGCGGGGATGCAGATGAGCGCCATGGTGATCGGCAGTGCCATCGGGCCAGCCTTTTTTGCCCTGTCTCGTTCGATGACCGACAGCTACCGGCCGGCACTGTGGATTTCGGCCACCGTGCCCGCCGCCGCCGTGCTCCTCGCGGCCGCCGGCAAACGCGCCGACACCTGACCTGCGAGTCAGCGCGAACTGCCGGTTCCGCTCGCGCTGTCAGGGCGCCCAACTGTGGGTATGCACAAACGCACTAGGTTCCGTACATGACCCGGACGTCTGCCTTGCTCGCAGTAGCCAGCATCGCACTGCTCGCTGCATGCAGCGGCAGTGACGGGCAGGCCCGCGTCTCGGGCCCTGACCCCGTCACCGCCCCCTC
>NZ_JBDNIJ010000224.1:0-19832 GCF_041688325.1 Ilumatobacter sp. | reverse complement strand
GAACGTTGCCTGCTCGGCATCGACGTCATCAAGGAGTGCGATGAGGTCACCCGCCAGCCGGTCGCTCCGGTACGCCGCGACATCACGCGGTGTCGATGACGACCCGTAGCCGCGCTGGTCGGGAACGAGCACGCGATAGCCAGCGTTGACCAGTGGGTCGATCTGATGCCGCCAGCTGTGCTTGCTCTCCGGCCAGCCATGACAGAGCACGATCACCGGATTGCCGGGTGTGCCCGCGTCGATCACATCCAGATCGATACCGCCGAAGTCGTCAGATGTGTGGATCCGCCGTACTCGTGAAGAATCTGCGCTCATGCTGCAAGGAAACCACGCGGCGGCGCGGTGCGACGGACCGGAGGGCTGACGCCGAGTTGGCAACAGTTTGGCGGCGGCCGTCGGTGTGCGAACGTCAGGTGCCCGGGAACAGGCTGGCCCACCCGAGATCGTCGGCAGCCCACAGCCGATCGAAGTCGGCGTCGACGGCGTCGCTGAAGCCGAACCGGTTGCGGTAGTTGTAACGCCAGCGCTGCTCCTGGATTTCGTAGCCGGCGCGAAGCAGGCGGCCAGCGCAGTAGGTGTCCCACGCAGCGTTTTCCTCGCGGGTCAGATCGTTGTCAGACGGAGCGTCGGCGAAGTCCTCGCGCATCCGGTCGCGGGCCCGCAGCAACATGCGACCCACTGCCACCTTCGTTTGGACGGGGCCCAATGTGGTGAGCACCTTGGTGTTCTCGAGAGCACCGCTCTGTGCAGAGATTCGAATCACCGCGTCAGACGACACCGCATCGAGTTCGCAGATGATCTTGGCCAACGGCGTGGTCTCGTCGATCGTCAACTCAATCGGATTCGAGACTCCCAACTGTCTGGCCAAGTCGGTGACCAACGCAGCGATCTCCGCGGCGTCGTACTTGACCTGAACGAATTGCGCCGGAGCGACGGTGACCTTGCCCGCAACGAGCGTGTCGGACATCAGGTCAGAGCCGCGACGCCAGCGGCTGCGGCTTGCGCCGCGGCGATGGCAGCTTGGCGCTCGACGAGTGCCTCGTGATCGAGTTCCGAGATCGTGTCGACCTCGTCATTGGTAAAGCCGGCCAGCTCGCGGAAACGGCGGGCCAAAATAAAGCTGCTCTCCTCATGGTCGCCGCGTGCGCCGCCGAAGCTGAAGAGCTTGTCGACGACCTGCTGGAACTCGAGCGCCTTTTTGCGGCGGTCAGGATCGGTCTCGGTGACCTTGCGCAGCCAGTCGGAGCCCATTTTCACGTGGGTCACTTCGTCAGCGAGCATCCAGTCTTCACAGAACTCGAGGTAGGGGTCGCCGGCCAGATCGCCGAACTCTTTCATCTGGGTGAACACGTCGATGGCGAGGCCTTCGAGCGCGCGGTTGACGCCGGCGAGGCGCAGTACCGGATCATTCGAGCATGCAGCCTCGAAGAGCACGGTGTTCTCTTGGAACTCGCCGAGTTCGGTGCCCATCCAATCGCCCAGCTTGGCACTGATTTCGACGTGGCGTGCCTCGTCCCACGCCTGGCGAGCCATGTCGAGCTTGAGTTCGAACGGGATGGTGTCTCCGCTGCCGTCGCCAGCAGCGAAGTCGTGCGCGGTGCGGCCGGCACCTTCGAGGGCCTGAATTTCGCCGACCATGATGCCGTGCATCAGGCCACGGGCGCGCTCTGATGCGTCTGGGCGGTCGGGTGTGAGGCGGTTCGAAGCCGCACGCGATTTGCTCGACTTGCGGCTGGACGCCGTGGCTTCGATCGGGTTGCGTGTGTCGGAGAGCCGTTCAGCCATGTTCGTCTGCACGAACCGCTCGTCACGAGCGAGATCTTCGACCGGAAAGAACTGACGCATGAGCGCCCCATTTCTCTGTACTTCTGTGGGACGTGTGTTCGGTGCTGACCGAGACACGATGGATTGTGACCTTGTTCCAAACAATAGTCGCCCCCTTTCCGTCGCGGAGGGTCGGGATGACGTGGGGGATGACGTGGGGGATTCTTCTGTTGTCAGCGGACGGCTTGCCGGCTTCACATGAGGCAGTTCCCACCAGCTCTGTTGTCGACTTGTGAGAGGGGTTCGGGCTGATAAATCAACATTGCATCTGGAATTTGTATTGATTTTCCTGATCATGCGATTAGTATCAAAAGGGCGTGTGACCCGTGGGGTCTCTTTTTAGCACGACATATTGGAGCGGGATTATGACGAGTCATCGACAAACCAACACCCATGATGCACCGGGCCAGCACCCGGTGACGCGCCACCGGGGGTGGTTGCGGCGCACTGCGTTGCTGACTGCTGCGGCGCTGGCGGCCACGTTTGGTCTTGTCGGTGTTGGGCCTGGGGTCGCGCAGGCGGCCATCGCTCCCGTCCCGCTCGGTCTCACGGCGACGTTCGGAGCGCTGACTCCGAATGCGGCGTTCGCAAGCACGGGTGGGACGATCTTGCGTGGTGACGTCGGCTCGACCACGTATGCGTTTGCCGCTACTGGCTCACACCAAGGAACTTCGTTCACGCCCCCTAGCTCCGCGGTGATTACCGACATGACGGCCGCTTATGCGGACGCTCTGGGCCGGCCAGCCGGCGCACTATTGCTTCCCAACATCTCCGGGCTCACCGTTGGGCCCGGTGTGCACACCGCCGCTGCAGCCGTCGGATCGACTGCTAGTACGAACTTCACCATCGATGGTGAAGGTGATCCCGACGCGGTCTTCATCTTCCAGGTCAACGGCGCGCTTGCGTTGGGTGCCAGCTTCAACATGGCGCTGACCGGCGGAGCCCAGGCCAAGAACGTCTTCTGGCAGGTCAACGGTGCCGGCGGGATCGGTGCCGACTCGACCTTCGTGGGCACAATGATCGCCAACGGGGCAATCTCCTCGGGCGCCAACAACAGCATCAACGGTCGCCTGTTCACAAAAACCGGTGCCATCGCGATGGCCAACAACAACCTGTACTCGGGCGCGCCAAGCATCTCGATTACTGGTGATACATCGGCGTCTACCACGAGCAACACGAGGACTGTAACGACCAGCACCCCGACGATCTCGGGATCAACTAGTCTCCGTTCCCCTGGAACTGTCGGCGTCACCATCGGCACGATCGTCAAGACGGCACCCATTGCGTCAACAGGGGCATGGACTGTCACCCTCACCGCCGCCGAACAGCTGGCCAACGGCCCCCACATCGTTATTGCGAGCGCCGCCGACGGCATCGGCAACACCGGCACGTTCACCCAGACCCTGACCGTCGACACCGTAGCGCCGACGATCACCATCAATGGTGGAGCCACAGCAGCAACGGCCGACGAGTCGCCACTCGTTTCGGGGACCACCGACGTCGCTGCCGGGCAGCCGGTCAAGGTGACGTTCACCAAGCCCATCTCCGGTGGCGTCAAGACAGAAATCCGCACGGTCTCCGTCCAGACTGGCGGCACGTGGAACACCACTCTGACACTCGGCGAAGGCGTCTGGACAGTTGTCGCCGAAGTGACCGATCCGGCGGGCAACAAGAAGTCTGTCACTCAGGTACTGACGATCGACGTGGACGCTCCGTCGATTTCGATCACCAGCAAAGATCTGACGAACGATTCGACCCCGACAATCAGCGGAACTAGTGAAGCCGGTGCGACAGTGAAGGTCTTCATCGACGGCCTTTCGGTCACCCCTGTGATCGTGACCGGCACCACCTGGACAGTGACATCGACAAAGGCGCTCCTTGGCGGCGACCACAACGTGTCCGTCACCGTCACCGACACAACCGGAAACGAAACGACGCTCGCCCAAACCCTGACCATCGATCTGGTCAAGCCGATCATCGCGATCAACGGGGGCAGCACAGCCCAGACGAGTGATCGGACTCCGACGATCGTCGGGACCACCGACGTCGCAATGGGCCTCGGCATCTCTGTCGCAGTGACCATCGACGGCGGGACGCCGATGGCGGCCGTGATCCAAGCCTCTGGCTGGAACGTCACCCCGTTCACGCAGCTCGCAAACGGCGCGCGCAAGGTCGTTGCCACCGTGAAGGACCCGGCAGGCAACACTGGAACCTTCACTCAGACCCTCACGGTCGACTCCTCCACCGTGCTCGTCACCGTTGGAAACGGCGATCCAGTCGTCTCCACCAACGACACGACCCCTGTGATCCAGGGCGGTGGATCGACACCTGGCTACACCGTCACCGTCGTCATCGACGGTCAGACATTGACAACTGTGGTCCGCGCTGACGGCACCTGGTCGGTGACCCCACCGAAGGCGCTTCGTCAGGGCGACAACCTCGCAACGATCACAATCACCGACGAGTTTGGCAACAGTGGCACGGCCACGCAGATCATCAGGGTGGGCTCAGGGACAGCTACCAGCTTGAACGCTGTTGGGCCTGTGCGTGTGTTCGATACTCGTGCGGGCCAGAGCCCGAATGCGTTGCGATCGGTTTCCAAAAATCAGGTCGGAACGTTCTACGAGCTTCGTGTGAAAATGACCGGGATCACCGGATTTGTCCCGAAATCCGGTGTCGGTGCTGTGTCGTTGAACGTTACGTCGACCGGATCGGGAGCTGCCGGGTTTATCACGGTCTACGACTGCGGCAAACGTGAAACCGTTGCCAATGTCAACTTCCTTGCCGGCCGCACTGTCGGCAACTCCGTCATCACCCCAGTTTCGTCGACTGGCGATGTCTGCTTCTATGCCAGCACGTCGACTGACATCATCGTTGAGCTGAATGGTTGGTTCGCAACGGGATCAGGGTTCAACGCAGTGAGCCCCAAGCGTGTGTTCGACACTCGTTCGGGCGAGAGCCCGGATGCGTTGCGTACGGTCACCAAGGCCAAGCTCGGCGTCGACAGGATGATGGAAGTGAAGCTCACCAGCCTCGCCGGGTTCGTCCCCGGTTCCGGTGTCGGTGCGGTGTCGCTGAACATTGCCGTGGATCAGCCAGACGTGGCTGGGTTCATCACGGTGTATGCGTGCGACTCACGAACTCTCGTGTCAAGCCTCAACTACCTGGGCGGTCAGACGGTATCCAACGCAGTCATTGCGCCGGTGTCGCCAAATGGGACCGTGTGTTTCTACTCGTCAGCCGCTACCCACCTGATCGTTGACATCAACGGTTGGTTTGCTACAGGCTCGGCGTTCACTTCCGTTGGACCCGAGCGTGTGTTCGACACCCGTCCAGGCGAGAGCCCGGACGTGTTGCGAAACGTCACCAAGAAGAAGTTGGGCGCTTTCCAGACGATGGAAGTGCCGTTCACCGGCATCGCCGGACTCCCAAGTTCCGGTGTCGGCGCGGTGTCGCTGAACATTGCTGTGTCTCAGCCGCTCGGGTCTGGGTTCATCACGGCATACGCCTGTGGCTCCCGCCCAGGAGTTGCGAGCCTCAACTTCGCTGTCAGCGAAACTGTTGGCAACGCGGTCATTGTGCCCGTGTCGTCAAACGGCACGCTGTGCTTCTACAGCACGGCCACAACGAACTTGATCGTTGACATCAACGGTTGGTTCGCCGGCTGATCCGGCTGAGGCCTCCCCGGCCTCGGGCTTGATCGCTCGTCCTTGAGACCAAATCCGTCGCGGCTGCTTTCATGAGCAGCCGCGACGGCCGCGTTGACGGCCCGTTTCGCCTACCCGCCGTGGTAGATCTCCACGACATCGACATCAGGAAGTCACCGTCTGAGGTCAGCAGTGTCCCAGAGTCATCCTGACGGCGCCTTCGAGTTTCGTGGCGCTTTTCCGTACCAAGAGGTACAACGTGCGACCTCACCCGGCGTCGTGGATTCCGCCAAACCGGAATGTGGCACGACGCGCGTGAGCCGGACGCGACGATCAAGTCGTCACGGTCTGCTTCTCCTCCCGTACGCCGACCGACTTCTTGATCGGAACGAACGGTTGGTGTTTGCGTTCGTTTGGTTCAGCGCCACCAATGCTCTCAGCTTGGTTCAGCGCCACCAATGCTCTCAGCTTGGTTCAGCGCCACCAATGCTGCCAGGGCCGGTAATCCCGCCAGCTTCGACCATGATTGTTTCGAGCTTCGCCTGGTGGGCGGCAGCTCGCTCGACGTGCTCTGGCGTCGTGATCAGTGACTGCAGCATCAATTCGCCATCACGCCAGTCGTCGAACTCGTCTTGCAGGATGAAATTGATCGACCTGATGGTGGGCGCATCGGTGATTTCGCTCGTGTTGTTGCGGTGGTACGTGTATGCAGCAATGAACCGAGGAATCAGCACGCGGTAAACACCCACGAGCTTTTCGATCGACAGTCCGGGCGCCTCGGGCTCGGTCATGGCGGCAATGAAGCGTTCCATTGCCTCGTTGGCGGGCACGGTGAGCCGCTCGGGTTTCATCTCGCGCAACTCCGGGAGTCGCTTGTGCCAGAGGTCGGCGTGCCAGGCATGGTGATAGCAGTGCGCCCCGAGACGCATTTTGATGTCGAGTTCGGGCACCGTGGCAATCCATCCTCCCAGGGCCTCGAAGAGCTTCATTTCGGTCCACTTGTAGTTCCCAACGCGGCGAGCGGTCTCTGCGACGTTGAAGCTGCCCGGAAGATCTCGGCGGTCCCACGGTGCGAACGGTGCGCGAGCAGTGCTGTCTGGAGTATCACCCATGCCGTGAGAGTAGACGGATGGGGGCGTTCAGGGCGTCAGCGAAGCCCGACGATCAACCAACAGTCCAAAGAGGGCGAAGCTGAAATCTCACTCAGTTCGGAGCGTGGCTCGACGCCCAGGCTGCCTCGGCAGCGCCGAGATCGGTGGCCGGTGGGCCATCATTCGTGTATTCGAGGAGCATCCCGCGCCACGGGCCACGTGCCTCGAGCTTGCCGAGGATCGCGCTCACACCCCAGACCACCCGGTCGAGGATGACGAAACTCGGCGGAAGGTTGAGCTGCTCAATGACGGCAGCGTGTGGACCCTGGACATCCAGAATCGTGCCGAGCGTGTCACGAATCCACTCACGAGTGAAGGTGAACTCATCGGTCAGGTAGGGCACATATGGGCTCGACACGTAGTCGTAGACGAGGCCGGCGTCGAGGCCGTGACCAGTACGCAAGAACCCCGACTTCTCCATCTCGCGCACGAGCAATTCGGGGTCACGGTTGACAATGATCGCGTCCATTGTCGGCTTCAAGCTTTCCCATTCACCGGGTGACCAGCGCTTGACAAGGCCGTAGTCGAGGAAGGTGATGCTGCCGTCGTGGTGGAACTTGTAGTTGCCTGGGTGCGGGTCGCCGTTGAAGATGCCGTATTGGTGGATGGCGCGCTGAGCGAACCTCCACAGCACTTCGCCCGACCGTCGTTTTGTCTCGGCCGGTTCCTTGCGTAGCTCTTCAAAATTCATTCCGTCGACCCACTCGGTCGTGAGGAGACGAGCCGTCGAATACTCGGGCACCAACTTCGGAATGCGAACCCACGGATGGCCAGCGAAACGCGCGCCGAATTCCTCGACGTTCCGGGCTTCGAGTTTGTAATCGAGTTCCTCGCGCATCCGGCCGCGCAATTCATCGACGAGAGCCTTGACGTCGAGGCCCTTCAGCATCATCGCCGAGAACATCGCGTACATCACTTCGGCGGCGTCGAGGTCGCTCTCAATGGCTTCGTTGACGCCGGGGTACTGGACCTTGACGGCGATGGTTCGGCCGTCTGGCGTGACAGCTTTGTGGACCTGCCCGATCGACGCGGCAGCGACGGGAAGGTCGGACCACTCGCGAAAGATGCGCTCGGGTTGCTTGCCGAGGTCGCCTTGGACCACGCCTGCTGCGAGGCTTGGAGCCATCGGTGTGGCATCGGCCTGCAAGGTGGCCAGTGCGTCTTGGGCCTCGTCGGGGAGCGCCTCGAAAATGAAGCTGATCATTTGTCCGGCCTTCATCAAGACGCCCTTCATTTCGCCGAGTTCTTTGGCGACATCTTCGGCCGTTCGGATAGCAAACTGTTCGTCGAGGGCTGCCCGGCGCTCTTGGTCGCTGGCGATTCCGCGTACCTTGCTGACGGCGAACCGGGCACTGTTGCGCGCCGACATTTTCCAGATCTTTGCTGAGCGGGTGAAGCGGCTGGTCAGCGGCGACGACTTCGTTCGCTTGGAGGCTTGCTGTGCTGCTGCGGCAAGCCCGGTTGCGAGTGCCAGAAGGCCGGCGAGCGAGGCGGCACCTTTCCTCTGCATCAGGCGGCGCTCGCTGTCTGATGGATCTGCTGCATGAGTTCAGCCAGGTACTGAGGCGTCAGTTGGCCGTGTTGCCCGCAACGGTGCGGGTCAGAGGGAAGGCGTCAAGGACCTCATTGGGAATGATGTCACCGGTGATCTCGTCGATCCAGTAGGTGCCCTCATTCAACCGTTCGAGGGCGGCCTGGACGCCTTCAAGGTCACGCTGGATCGCATGCAGATCGATACCTGGCGGGGTGGCAATGGAAGGTTCGGCATCCGGCACGACGTCGAAATCGTCGGGATGGGAATTTCCAGAGTCACTCACAGGGACGAAGCTAGCCGCGACGGGTGCAGAACTCGCCGCCGATAGGGTTCGGCGCTATGGCTTTCCCTCCTTTTGACGGTTCCGCACCCCAGCAGCAGGACTTTCCTGCCGCACCCGAGATGGGCATCGACGCGTCTAAGCGGCATACCGCAAAGATCACCACGACGCTCGGCGAGGTCGTCGTCGCGCTCGACGCTGTCAAGGCACCGAAGACCGTCAACAACTTTGTCTTCCTCGCTCTCCACCACTACTACGACGGCGTGATCTTCCACCGGATCATCAACGGCTTCATGTGCCAGGGCGGCGACCCCAGCGGTACTGGCCGTGGCGGCCCCGGTTACAAGTTCGCAGACGAACTCCCCAAGCCGCGTGAATACCAGGTCGGTTCGCTGGCCATGGCTAACTCCGGCCCGAACACCAATGGCTCGCAGTTCTTCATCGTGTCGGGCGCATCCGGCGTCGGCCTGCCTCCGCAGTACAGCCTCTTCGGCCAGGTCGTGAAGGGCCTCGACATCGTCGACACAATGCAGAACGTCAAGACCGACCGCAGCGACCGTCCCCACGAGGACGTCATCATCCAGGGCGTCGAAATCACGGTCGCCGAAGACTGAGAGCGTTCACCGTTTCAGTTGGGGTCAGACCCCAACTGAAACGGTTGTCGAGTTTGTGAGCTTGGCTGCGCGACAATCGTTTGGTGACGCGGCTCTCTCAAGCTCAGGCTCGGCGGATTGCGCTCGGGGCCCAGGGGTTCAACAACCCACGGCCGACTGGTCGAATTGATCGGCGCCATCTGCGCAAGCTGGTCGAACAGATGGGTGTCGTTCAGATTGATTCGGTCAATGTCTTGGTCCGCAGCCAGGAGTTGCCCCTTTTCGCACGGCTCGGCCCGCATCCTCGATCACTGATCTGGGATGCGTCGGCCGCCGGCGAACTGTTCGAATATTGGGTGCATGTGGCCTCGCATGCACCAGTGGGGTTGCACCCACTGATGCGTTGGCGGATGGAGGATCGTCACGCCTGGAATGCCGTCGACAAGCTCGAAGCGCGCCGACCCGGCTACCTCGATGAGGTGCTCGACCGGATTCGTGTCGATGGGCCAGTGATGTCTGGCGACCTCGACCAGCGCGTCGGCAAGAAGGGTCCGTGGTGGGACTGGGACGATGGCAAACTTGCGCTTGAAGTGTTGTTTCACCAAGGTCGAGTCACAGGTGTGCGACGTCGGAACGATTTTGCACGTGTGTATGACCTGACTGAGAACGTGATCCCAGCGGAGATTCTTGCGCTTCCCACACCGTCACCTGACCAGGCGCACAAGGAGTTGCTTGTGCTCGCCGCGCAACACCACGGCGTCGGCACGCTCGCCGATCTCGCCGACTATTACCGGTTGAAGATGCCGAGATCGCGTCCGCTCATGAACGAGTTGGTCGAAGACGGCCGACTGCTCCAGGTCGAGGTCCAAGGTTGGAGCAAACCGGCGTACCTCCACCCTGCGGCGAAGTGGCCACGCCAGATTTCGGCGCGTGCACTCCTGAGCCCCTTCGACCCGGTGGTCTGGTATCGCGATCGAGCCGAGCGGCTTTTCGGGTTCCGTTACCGCATCGAGATCTACGTGCCAGAGCCAAAACGGCAGTACGGGTACTACGTGCTGCCATTCCTGCTGGGTGACGAACTGGTCGGTCGGATCGATCTGAAAGCCGATCGCAAGGCTGGTCAACTCCTCGTGCAGGGCAGTTACGGCGAGCCAGGGATCAACGAGCGGTACGTCGCAGCAGAACTGGCCGAAGAACTCCGGCTGATGGCTGATTGGTTGGAGTTGGACGGCGGTGTGGTCGTGAAGCCGAAGGGTGACCTTTCGAAGCCGCTGGCTGCATCGATTGCCTGAACGAATTCAGGCCTGCTCGGCGGGCAGTGCCCAGCGCAGTGCGCGAGTGACCGCATCGCCGACCGCTCGCCCGGCGGTCGCCTCGGTAATCGGGAGCCACGGGAGCCGCAGCGGCCAACGAGTCCACGCTGGCATCAGTGAGACGGCAGCGGCGCAGATCAGGCCGTACGGAACGCGACCGGCGGCGGGGAGCGGTGGCTGGATCAGCAGGTAGCGCGCAGCATCTCGTGCTGCTCTTGAGCCGCCCAGTTCTGGACGGAACGTGCGCAGGTGGTCACGCAGTTCGGCCTCGGTCTCGGGCGGGGCGACGACGCCGAGCGCTCGTGCAATGACGGCTGACTCAGCAACGTACTGATCTCGTTCCGCTCCAACGAGCGGGTCGACGCCGTAACGGTCGTGGGCGATGAGGAAGCTGTCGAGTTCGGCGATGTGGACCCAGAGAAGCAGGTGCGGGTCGTTCGCCGCATAGGCCCGACCGTCGGGCGCCGTGCCAACGACGCGCTGATGCACGCGATGCACGATGTCAACGGCCTTTTGTGCTTCAGATGCCGGGCCGAACGTTGTCGCAGCGAGAAAGTCGGCGGTGCGCTGCAGCCGACCCCATGGATCGTTCCGAAAGTCGGAGTGTTCTGCGACGCCTGCCATGGCGAGCGGGTGGAGCGACTGGAACAGCAGGGCGCGCATGCCGCCAATGAACATCGACGCGTCGGAGTGCACGCGCCGGATCGGTGCGTCGTTATCGAACCAGCCCGGCTCGTTGGTGTCGAACAATTCGACGCGGCGAAGGTTGGCGTCGGGGCCCACCACTCGATCTCGGATCTGGGTACCGAGCCATTCCTGGACTTGGCGCACCGGCGTTACCGACCCGGGACCCACCACTCGATTGCTCATTGGTTCATCGTGCCACGACCTGCTGGCTACCATCCGAACGTGCCCGAGAATTTCGAAACAGACGTCGACCCGAGCGTCGGCCACATTGGCGCTGACGGCACGCCGTACGACCGCCGTGCCACCGACCGCACCTTGCCGCGCTGGGTGGTTCCCGGAGTTGCGATCTTCTGGACCGGTTTTTTACTGACATTCGTTGCGCGGCACGTGTTCCACCGGCTTGCAGACCTGCTGATCCTGCTGCTCCTCTCACTCTTCGTCGCACTGGCGATCGAGCCTGGCGTCAACAAACTGGCAGCCCGCGGTTGGCGACGAGGGCGTGCCACGATCGCGATTCTGCTGGGTGTCCTCCTTGCGTTCCTGACCTTCCTCGTTGCCATTGGCACGCTTGTCGGCGGGCAGATCGCCGACCTGCTGTCCGAGTCGAACGTCTACATCGTGGACACCGTCACGTTCCTGAACGACACATTCGGAACCCAGATCGATGCGCAGGCGGTGATCGACGAGGTCAACGACCCGAACGGTCGCGTGCAGCAGTTCATCCAGAGCCAGGGCGACGAGGCGGTCCGCCTGTCACTTACCGCAC
This sequence comes from Ilumatobacter sp., assembly GCF_041688325.1. Classification (GTDB taxonomy): domain Bacteria; phylum Actinomycetota; class Acidimicrobiia; order Acidimicrobiales; family Ilumatobacteraceae; genus Ilumatobacter_A. The sequence continues at coordinate 8,037 of NZ_JBDNIJ010000224.1, read as the reverse complement.
TCGGGGTCATCTTCCAAGGACTGTCAGCGCTTCTGTTCACCTACTACCTCGTTGCCGACGGCCCCCGCCTCCGCCGCGTCATTTGCGCTCGCCTCACCCCGGCTCGTCAGGAACGTGTCTTGCATGCGTGGGAACTGGCGATCAACAAGACCGGCGGGTACCTGTACTCACGAGCGCTCCTCGCCCTACTGTCGGCGTTTTTTCACTGGGTTGTCTTTCAATCGATCGGTACGCAGGCGCCGATCGCGCTGGCCCTCTGGGTCGGCCTCGTCAGCCAGTTCCTGCCGGTGGTCGGTACATACCTCGCCGGCATCTTGCCCGTGCTGGTCACATTCCTCGACTCGCCGCTCAAGGCCGCGATCGTCATCGGGTTCATCATTATTTACCAGCAGGTCGAAAACTACTTCTTTGCACCGCGCATCACTGCTCGCACGATGGAACTGCACCCTGCCGTGGCCTTCGGTGCAGCGCTCGGGGGCGCTGCGCTCCTCGGCGCGGTCGGGGCGATCCTCGCCTTGCCAGCAGCGGCGATGGCGCAAGCACTTGCCAGTGAATGGGGCCAGCGTTACGACGTGGTCGACAATCATTTAACGACGATCCAACAGCCGCGGCGCGCCACCAAAACCGATCAACACCCGAGTCCTCAAGACGAATCGCCCCAAACACCATGACCGATCCAATCGACGACACACGGTTCGACACCGGCTCCTTTGCTCCGATCGCTGTCGCCACCCGGAGCGGCCTCGACGAGTCGTTGCACTTCGGAGCAGGTCTGGTCCGCGACGGTTTGGGCGCCGTCGAAGCGTGCATCGGTGACAGCGCCACCATCGTGTATCCGCGCTCGTCACTCAAGCCCTTACAGGCTGACGCGATGGTGGCTGCCGGGCTTGACCTTCCCGCCGATCTGCTCGCAGTCGCGTGTGCCAGCCATAGTGGGGAGGCAATGCACCTCGATGCTGCTCGTCGCATGCTCGAGATGGTTGGGCTGACCGAATCCGATCTCCAGAACACGCCGGCCCGGCCGCATGGGGCTGCAGCTCGCGACGCGGCGCGTCGAGCAGGTACCGACGCCTCGGCGCTGCAACAAAACTGTTCGGGCAAGCACGCGGCGATGTTGGCCACGTGCAAGATCAACGACTGGCCGATCGAGCACTACCTCGCTGTCGAGCACCCGTTGCAGCAGACGATTACTGCGCACATGGCGCAACTGGTTGGCGCAGCGATTACCGAGATCGGTATCGACGGATGCGGCGCACCGGCGCAGGCCTTTTCGTTGAGCGGGCTCGCCGACGCATTTGCGGCCGTGGCGCTGGCCGACGGACCAGTGGCCCGTGCAATGCGGGCACATCCAGAATTGGTTGGCGGCACGGGCCGCGACGTCACGCTCTGGATGCGAGCAGTGCCCGGCCTGATCGCAAAGGAAGGTGCAGCCGGCGTGCTGGCCGCGGCGCTTCCCGACGGGCGTGCTGTGGCTTACAAGATTGCCGATGGTTCCGATGCGGCCCGGCAGGCGGTGATGCCCAAGGCAATGAAGCTGCTCGGCGTCGACCGCGACACCATCCAACGGTTGGTTGCCGAGACTCGGGTTCCAGTCATGGGCCACGGTCGGGAAGTCGGCCAATTGCGCCCGCTGCGGTGGCTCGCGTCAGACTGAGCGAGTGAGCAATTCACCTGACTTCGTTACGTTGAAATCAGACGACTTCGAGTACGGCGAGGTCGAACAGATCGCGCCGAACATCCGACGGATCATCGCCAAGAACCCGTCGAAGTTCAGCTACCACGGCACCGGCACCTACATCATTGGCACGGGCGACGTCGCGGTGATTGACCCAGGCCCCCGCATCGATTCGCACCGCGACGCGCTCGCTGCGGCCTTGGCCGGAGAGACGGTTCGTTCGATCCTCGTCACGCACTGCCACGCCGATCACTCGCCCCTTGCGGCCTGGCTCCGAGACGAGACCGGTGCTCCGACTGTTGCATTTGGCCCGCACCATCGGCCCGGAGCTGAGCCCTGGGATATTGGCACCGACCCAGAGGGGTTTGGCGTCGCTCCACTCGGGTCAGGTGACAGCGACGCCCAACCGGACGACATCGCCGAGCCTGACGTCAAGATCGAAGAAGCGACCGACCACGACTTCACGCCAGACATCGCAGTGGTCACGGGTGACGTGGCCGTCAGCGGTGACGGCTGGTCGATGACCGCGTTACATACACCCGGGCACACGTCGAATCACACCTGTTTTGCCCTCGACGATGGCACGACTCGCACGTTGTTCACAGGCGACCACGTCATGGGCTGGAGTACGACCGTCGTCTCGCCACCCGATGGCGACATGAACGATTACTTCGAATCGCTCCGAGTTGTCGCTGGCCGCGACGACGACATTGCCATCCCCACCCATGGGGTCCCGATCCCGAACCCGCAGCGGTTTGTCCGCCAACTCATTGCGCACCGCGAGGCCCGCGAGCAGCAGATCATCGACGCCATCCGCGGCGGCTTGACGACGATTCCCGACATTGTCACGATGCTCTATGCAGCGGTGCGCGTCGAGCTACACAAGCCAGCGGCGCGTAGCGTTCTCTCGCACATCGTGAAGCTCGTCGACGACGGGGTACTCGCGCACGACGGCGCCGGCCGGCCGCGCCTCGACAGCGTCTACGCAGCAGGCTAAATCGGCTCGCTGTCGGTGAGCACCGCACCGAACATGTCGCGCTGCTCGGCGCACCACGCCGTGCTCCGAAGTCTCGCCGATCGGTGCAAGCTTGGACACGAGCGGCCGATGGCGGCAAAGATGCCGCAATGAAGCGACACATCATTTCACTCGGAGCAGCGGCATGTCTGGTGCTCGCAGCGTGCGGCGGATCAAGTGACGGTGCGTCCGAGCAAGCCGACACGGCAACTATCCAGACCGATGCCCCGGCCGAGACGATGGTGCCAGCTACCGAGCCAGCGGTGACGGAACCAACGGTGGCTGAACCAGCGGTGACGGAACCAACGGTGGCTGAGCCAGTTGTGGCGGAACCAACGGTCGATGAACCGGCAGGCGTGGCAGGTGAGTGGGGTGTCTTCGAACCCGACAGTGACTGTGCGTGCGCCGATGGGAGCGAGTTCGTGCTGTGGGAACGGCCCGCCGATCCGAACAAGGTCGTTCTGTATTTCGAAGGTGGCGGCGCCTGCTTCACCGAAGAGTCGTGTGACTTCGAGAACGGGACCTACACGTCAAGCATCGACATCACCGCACCGCCAAGCGACTCGGGGTTGTTTGACGCGACGAACCCGGAGAACCCCCTGGCAGATCATTCCATTGTCTATGTCCCGTACTGCACCGGCGATGTTTTCCTCGGCGATGAGACGACGGCCTACGGCGATCTCGTGGTCCGCCACAACGGATTCGTCAACGCATCGGCCGGGCTTGACCTGCTGCTCGCGAATTATCCCGATGCCGAGCAGGTCGTCGTCACTGGGGCGAGCGCTGGATCGGTTCCGACCCCGCTGTTCGCAGGGCTCGTTGCAGATCGCTATCCGGCCACCACCGACATCGTCACGTTCGGTGATAGCTCGGGCGGCTACCCGGATGTCCCTGTCGTCAACGCCACCATTGGTTCCCTGTGGGGCACGACGAACAACCTGCCAGCCTGGCCGGTCGCTGATGGGCTGACCGCTGAGGAGTACAGCATTCCCGGCCTCTACGTTCTCGCCGGGACGCACGCCCCGGACGTTCGTTTTGCCCGCTTCGACTACGCATTCGACCAGACGCAGGCATTCTTCGGCAGCCTCGCCGGGGTCGGAGCCGACGAGTTGGTCACGCTGATCGATGCCACCGAAGCGCTGGGTGAGACCTCAGGAATCGAGATTTCCGCCTACGTGGCCCCCGGCTCAGCGCACACGGTCATGCGCGGCCCAGAGGTCTATGAGCTCGAAGTCGAGGGCGTGCGTCTGATCGACTGGCTGACCGAACTGTTCGGCGGAACGTCACCCGCCGACGTGCACTGCGTCGACTGCGCCGGCTGAGTCACTCGCCGGGCAGTTGCTTGGCCAGGGTCTTCGGCGCAATGTCGTCGCTCATGGCAGTGGACGTTTTAGATGACCGGTGCGTCGGCGGTGTCTTGCGGTTCATCGACCTCGGCGCGGTTGCGAGCAAAGATCTCGGGGGGCTCGCGCCACGGGTCGGGCAGGGTGCCTGCAGCGGCCTGCTGCATCGTTTGCCACACCCGCTCAGGGGTGCACGGCAGGTCGATGTGGCGGACGCCGAGGTGAGCGAGTGCGTCGATGACTGCGTTCTGTACAGCTGGTGTTGAACCGATCGTTGCGGCCTCGCCGATGCCCTTGGCGCCGAGCGGGTTCATCGGTGTCGGTGTCTCGGTCGAGATCACTTCGAAGAACGGCAGTTCGGCTGCTGATGGGATTGCGTAGTCGGCGAGGTTTGACGTAACGGGGTTACCGTCTTCGTCGAAACGGACCTCTTCGTAGAGCGCTTGGCCAACGCCTGCCGCGATTCCACCGTGCTGCTGGCCCTCTACGATCAACGGGTTGAGCACGATTCCGCAGTCGTCGACTGCGATGTGGCGGAGCAGCTCAACCTTGCCGGTGCCGGCATCGACTTCGACCACGGCGATGTGTGTGCCGAACGGGAACGTGCCGCCCTCCTGAACGAAGTCAAACTCGCCGTCGACCTGCTCGCCGATTGCTGTGGCGCGCTGTGCGAGCTCACCCCACGAGAGGGCTTGCGCGGGAACGCCAGCCACACCAATGGTCCCCGAGGCGGTGTCGACCACGATGTCGGTGACATCGGCTTCGAGCAGTTTCGCCGCGAGTTCCTTGGCCTTGACAACCATCACCTCGGTGGCGCCGTGGACCGCTGACCCGCCGAGCTGGAGTGATCGGGAGCCGCCAGTACCGCCGCCCGTGCGGACCCGATCGGTGTCGCCGTCAACGAGCGTGATCTTGTCGACAGGGATTCCGGTCTGGTCAGAGACAAGCATGGCGTAGGCCGTTTGGTGGCCCTGCCCGTGGGAGAGCGTGCCGGCGAACATGGTGGCCGTGCCGTCGTCGTGTACTTCGACCGCACCGAATTCGGTACCGCCACGGCCCGCAGTGACCTCGACGTACGATGCGACACCGATCCCCAAGAGCTTTTCGCTGCCCTGTTCGCGACGCGTTGCTTGCTCGGCACGCAGCGCCTCATAGCCGGCAACTTCGGCGGCCTTATCGAGTGCCATCGTGTACTGGCCAGTGTCGTACACCGGCCCAGTAATTGTTTGGAATGGGAAGACATCGTCGGCCAGGAAGTTGCGGCGACGAATCTCGATTGGATCGATGCCGAGTTCGAGGGCCGCTTGATCGACCAATCGTTCGAGGAGCGCCGTGGCTTCCGGACGGCCAGCACCGCGGTACGCGCCCATCGGGGTGGTGTTCGTGATGGCAACCGCGATGTCGAATTCCAGCTCGGGGATTGCATAGGTGCCCTGCGCCATATTGCGGGTCAGGCCCGGCAGCATCGCGCCGATGTTCGGGTAGGCGCCACAGTCGTTGACCAGGCGTACGCGCAGGCTCGTGAAGCGGCCGTCGGCGGTGCAACCCAGCTCGGCGTACTGCACTTGTCCGCGGCTGTGCAGGAGCGACTTCATGTCGTCGCTGCGCGGCGGTACCCAGGTGATCGGCCGTTGGAACTGGCGTGCCAGCGCACAGATCGCGACGTGCTCGGACATCAGCCCGGCCTTGCCGCCGAAACCGCCTCCAACCTGGGGCGTGACCACGTGTACGTCGGATTCTTCGAGGCCGAGTGCTCCGGCCAACTGCCGGTGCAGGAGGTGCGGCATCTGCGTCGATGCCCACAACTTGACGCGGCCCTGCTCATCGATTTCGGCAGCGGCACGATCGGGTTCGATCGGGACGACGGCGACGCGTTGATTGATGTAGCGCCCGCGGACGGTGCGCTCTGCGGTGGTCGGGTCGGATCGTTCCTTGCCGACGGTCCGCACGGCTTGGTTGTCACCGTGGGCCGGGAAGATCGGGAGGGCATCGGCCTCGAGTGCAGCTTCCATGTCGATGATCGGGGTGAGCGGCGCGATGTCGGCCCAGACCATCTGCGCAGCGTCGGTGCCTGCTTCGAGCGTCTCGGCGAGCACGATGGCGATTGGTTCACCGACGAACCGGACGACACCATCGGCGAGCGGTGGCCGCTTGAAGTCGTCGTGGACGGGTGCGAAACCGTGATGGGCGGGAACGCCAAGGTCGGCAAACGTCACCACAGCGACCACGCCGGGCATCGATGCCGCCTCGTCGGTCTCGATGGAGTTGATCGTGCCGTGCGCGACATCGGACCTGACGAACACTGCGTGCAGCGAGCCTTCGATGTGGAGGTCGTCAAGGTAGATCGCGGCACCCGTGAGGAGCCCCGGGTCTTCGGTACGCGTCACGCGAGTACCGAGAATCGAGCCCGGTGTGCGGGCGGGAGACATGGCGGTGTGCTCAGCAATCATCGTGATCGAGATTACCGGTGGGTCCGGCGGGGCACGTTGCCCGAGCTAACGAACTCAGTGATCGATGCGTTCGTCAGCGACCCAACCAGTGACGCTGAACGACGCCGGAGGATCTGTGCCGAGCGATGCAGAGGTGCGGGACCCGAGTGTCTCACTCGACGAACACTGGGGTTCGCCGATGCTGTACAGCCCATTCCTATCGCCGTCGCCGAAGTCGCTTTGATTGCTGAGTACTGGGCGCATCAGCTCTCCGACGGCGTTGACATGAGCAAGCCCGAGCATGTGTCCGAGTTCGTGTGCGAAAGTCGCAGTGATGTCGCCTGGGTCGGTGACATCGTCGATGTCGGCAATAGCGAACCCGCCGCGGACGATCCATGCCAGCGATCCGTCTTGCACGACGGTGTCGCCGCTGCCGCTGCCGAGGCCGCCGATCCCGATCGTGTTCCCCGTGAGAGCGGGCGTTGCCGAAACGTCAGAGAATGCGATGACCGCCATTGCCTGGCCGACACCAGGAACGTTGGCATCGATGGTGTTCGTGTTGAGGCTGCCGTTCACATTGCCGAGCAAGACAAAGTCGAAGCCGGAGGCGTTCTCGACTTGGCGGATCGCCGTGTTCATGGCGTCGATCTGGATCTGGTTGGCGCGCCCGGTATTCACGGCGTACGTGATGGAGTCGCATGGACGCCAACCGAAGTACCTGCGACCATTGCGAGAGTACGGAGCGAGGTCGCCATTTTGGCCAGCAGCCTGCAGGTATTCGTAGTCCTCGTCGGCGGGCGGAACGGGAACGCTGCAGACCACGACAGGTTGCGTTGTCGGTTCGAACGATGCCGTTGGTGGTGTCCCGGTCCTGTCGAGGAAGTAGCCGGTGACGTCGGCGACAAAATCGGTCCCATGGCTCGAGAACAGGTCGATACCCCCTGCATCGAGCGCTACGACGGCGTGGTTGCCGACGGTCTGGCCGGACCGCACTGCGTTCACCGACGAGTAGGGGTCGGGCCGTGTTGTTGCAGAAGGGAATGCCTCGAGGAAACCGGAGCGCAGCGTGTTCGTCATTGTCAGATTCATGGTGACCGCGCTCACACCGGTTGATGGCACCTGAAGTCGGCCCGCAACGGCAAGGCTGGCCGTCTGTTCGGGACCGATGTTCGACGTTCGGCACGGAGCCTCGTCTGGTCGGCTGTCCCACAGCCGTTGCGGAACCAGCGGAACGTAGAGGCCCTCCGATGTGTCGGGTGCTTTGTTACCCGTCATGTACCCGACGACATCGACGACTACATCCGCGCCGGCGAGGCTGTAGATACGCACCCTGCCAGCGTTTACGCCAGTGATCACACTGTTGGCAACGGTGTAGTTGGCGGCCGGATAGTTGAGGTTGGCCGCTGGGTCAGGCCGCACCACACCGTCGGCCCACACGGTGAGGTAGCCGGGGCCCGCGGTCTCGGTAGCAGCAATGTTGAGTACCGCGGCCGACGCTGTCGCCGGAATCTGACCGGTGAGGTCGACGACGATCGACGATCCGGCTCCGATCGGAGTGCGTTCGCGGGTGTCGAT
>NZ_JBDNIJ010000223.1:0-13980 GCF_041688325.1 Ilumatobacter sp. | reverse complement strand
GGCCACACGCGCCGACGGCCCGAACGGCGAAGCTGGCTGGGTCATCAACGGCGTCAAGACGTGGTGCACATTCGGCGCCCGCGCCGACGCACTCACCCTGCTTGCTCGCACCGACCCCGATCGGTCCAAGACCCACAAGGGCTTGTCGCTGTTCATCGTTCCCAAGCCACGCGGCGACGCTCACGGTTTCGATTTCGCGCAGGACATCGACGGCAAGCCGACTGGCGGCACCATGACCGGCAGCCCGATCGACACGATCGGCTACCGCGGCATGCACTCCTACGAGATCGCTCTCGAAAACTGGTGGGTCCCTGCCGAGAACCAGGTCGGCATGGAAGAGGGCCTGGGCAAGGGCTTCTACTATCAGATGGCCGGTTTCGAGAACGGCCGCCTGCAGACCGCAGCCCGCGCCGTTGGTGTGATGCAGGCCGCCTACGAGTTAGGCCTCGATTACGCCGAAAACCGCAAGGTGTTCGGCGAGTCGATCATCGACTACCAGTTGATCCGCGCCAAGCTCGGTCGTATCGCGGTACTCACCCAGGCTGGCCGCCAGTTCAGCTACGCGGTGGCAACGTTGATGGCCAAGGGCCAGGGCCAAATGGAAGCATCGATGGTCAAGGCGTACGTCTGCCGGGCCGCCGAGTGGGTCACTCGCGAGTCGATGCAGATCCACGGCGGCATGGGTTACGCCGAGGAGTATGAGATCAGCCGCCTGTTCGTCGATGCCCGCGTGCTCAGCATCTTCGAAGGCGCCGACGAGACCCTGTGCCTCAAGGTCATCGCCCGTCAGCTGATCGCCGACAGCAAGCAAGACTGAAGCCACCCCAAAACCGGCGAAGGCGTGAGGTTCAAGCGCCCCGCGTGCGCGCCTACCTCACGCCTTCACTGGAGCACTGCAGTCGGAGCGCTGCTTACGACGGGAGATCGGCAGGGTCGATGTCTCCGGCAATCTCGTAGATGTTGTCGATCCGGTGGCACCCGAGCACGGCCGAATGCTCGCGGACCCGATCCTTGCCGGGCGCCACGTACACACAGAAGGTCCGGATCACGCCGTCGTCGTCGACTGCGACTTGGGAACGTTCCCACGTGAGGTCAGAGAAGCTGTCGTCGATGATGCGCTTCGACAGCACGGCCATCTTTGCGAGTTCGGCTTCGTCCATCTGGTCCCAGACACGTTCAACCAAAAATTTCGGCATGATCTCGAACCCTCCGCTCACTCGAAGTCGTCAGGTCCAACGACCTGCACGGCACTGATCTTGTCACACGGCAATCCGGCCGCTGCTGCGTGCTCGCGGATGGCTTCCTCGCTCGCTGCCTCGTACAGGCAGTAGGTGACGAGGCCGTCGGTGGTGTCGACCGCGTGCGACTGCTTCCAGACGATGGTGTCAGCGAAATCTTCGACGGCACACTGCTTTGACTTCGACCCGCCGGCGGCGAGTTGTTCCGGGGTGATGTGACCGAAGTTGCGTTCGATCAGGTAGCTCTGCATGGGGTTTCCTTCGCTTTCGGGTTGGTGTTGCTTGGTGATGTCCATCGTGCGGGCTCGCTCTGGAGTGGCGCTGGAGGCAGACTGAAGAAATGGAGGTTCGTCTGCTTGGCTGTATCGAGGTCGACCTCGACGACCAACCCGGCATTCGAATCGGCGCTGCGAAGGCGCGCTGGCTGCTCGCCTTTCTGGCCTTGGACGCTGGTCGGAGCCGGTCGGTCGACTCGATCATCGACGCACTGTGGGGCGAGCACCCCCCGGCGTCTGCATCAAACCTGGTGCAGGGGTACGTCTCAGATCTGCGCAAGGTTGTCGGTCGTCAGCACATCCAGACCACCGAGAATGGATATTCCCTGCTCATCGAGGACGACGCGGTCGATGTCGTGCGGTTCCAGCAACTCGTTCGTCGTGCCCGATCGGCCGAAACGGCTGAGCCGCAATTCGCGCTGACGTTGCTCGGCGAGGCGTTGACGCTCGGGGCTGGCATGCCGTTCGGGGAGGTACCGCCGGACGGGCCGCTTGCCGCATGGTCAGCCAGGTTGACCGAACAGTGGGTCGACGCTGCCGAGTTGCACGCCCAGACGCTCCTCAACCTCGGCGCGCACCACGACGCTGTAGCCAAACTTGATGAACTGATCGAGCAGCACCCGTACCGCGAGGGCCTCAGAGCCACGCTCGCAGTTGCGCTCTACCAGAGCGACCGGCAGGTCGAAGCGCTGCGCTGCCTCGCCGACGCTCGCCGCGTGTTGGCCGACGACCTGGGTGTGTCACCGGGACGACGCCTCGTCGACGTCGAGCAGCAGATCCTCAATCACGACCCTGCACTCGCTGTTCCCGCCGTACAGGTCGCTCCGTTGGCGTCACCGACGATGGTCGGACGCACAGCCGAGCTGGCCCGCCTGCAGAACCGTCTGGCACAAACAACAAGTGGCGCGCAGCACATGATCTTCGTCGGTGGCGAACCGGGCATCGGCAAGACCACATTGGCGCGGGAGGTGGCGCGCGTTGTTGTCGGTGACGACACCGTGGTGCTGGTCGGCAGGTGCGATGAGCACGTCGTTGTACCGTACCGGCCATTCATCGAAGCACTCACCAATCACGTCCGGTCGATCGGTGATGACGCGACCGACGCGCTCATCGGTCAGCGGTGGGACATCGCCATCGAGGTCGTTCCATCGCTCCGTACTGCTCGCCCATCTGGCCGAGAAGTAGGCGGGCGCCCCTCATCGGCGACCGAGATCACGTTGCTCGAACGCTTCGACACGTTCTGTTGGATGTTGCAGCAGATCCAGGGCAGCCGGCGGCTGATCTTGATTCTCGAAGATCTGCATTGGGCAGATTCGGCAACCTTGCGATTGCTGCACTACTTAGCAGCTGGGCACCGGTTGCCGGGTTCGATGGTCATCGGCACATATCGCACAACGGAACCCGCGGAATTGTTCGAAGATATCCTCGCCGACCTTCGGACCGAGCCGCAGGTGGAGCGGATGTTGTTGAGCGGGCTGCCCGCCACCGACCTCATGCTGCTGATGCCGAGTGGCCCACTGAGCAGCGACGACGAGACTGCAAGTTGGGTGTTCCGCGAGACCGACGGCAATCCGTTTCTCGCCGTCGAGATCATCGGCCACATCGCCGAGACAGGTTCGCGTGATGGTGTTCCCGTTGGCGTCGCTGAGGTAGTTGAGCGACGGTTGCGTCGGCTCTCACCCGAGACCCAGATGCTGCTCGAGTACGCTGCTGTTCTCGGCGAAGCAGCCCCGGTCAGCCTGCTCCGACAATTCGCGGACGTGGTCCCAGACGTGCCAGCAGCGCTTGCCGAGGCGACCCAGGCAGGCATCTTGGCCGAGGTCGACCACGGCGAACGGCAGTATCAGTTCACGCATGCAATCATCCGCAAAGCCGCCACGGCATCGATGTCAGCGCTCCACCTCGAAGATCTCCACGTGGCCGCGGCGGGCGCGTGGGCGTCGCAGCCGCGGTCCGATCGCGTCACGGTGGCCGTCGCCTCCCATTGCCTCGCGGCGGGTGCCGCAGCTGGGCTCAATGAAGCGGTCGAAGCGTTCACTGCAGCAGGTGCCGAAAGTGATCGCACTGGCGCCAAGGTCGAAGCAGTGAAATGGTACGACAGAGCGTTGACTCGTCTCCCGGACGGCGATCCTCGCCGGGCCACGCTGCGGTTGAAGAAGTTCGTCGCGGCACAGGCGGCGTGGCACTGGCTGCACGGCGACTACGGCCGCCCAGACCCCCCGAACGCGTGAGATAGGTGCACCACATGCGCACCTACCTCACGCCTTACTCGGCGGCCGGTTTACTCCAGGACGGCGTCGGTGGGAAGTCCGTACGGGCTCGCAACGCTCACGTACGGCTCGGCGTCGCCGGTCCAATTCATCGCCAGGATCTGCCCAGCACTCCGTCGTCCGCTGAAGGCTCGAAGCAGATCGAACGCCGATCCGGTCACGACTGCTGACGGCTCACCATCACCCGACTGCCAGACCCGCTCACCGGCTTCCACCCGAACCACGGGTAGCCCAGCGTTTGCTGCACGTTCGCAGAAGAACGGTCCATAACGTTCGAGCCCCATTCGCACTGCGGCCGTGTCGCGGTCGCCTTGTCGTCCCAGCGCCTGATTGATGTCGTGATAGTGCGTGATCAGGTCGGCGCCAGCTCGCAGGGGCCACACTGGGTTCGCGTCACCCAACGCAGTGAACCGAGGCGCCAGCGAACTCCATTCGTCACAAATTTCGTTCATTGTCTTGCCAGCGCGAGTACTGACATGGATGGCTGTCCACTCATCGGTTCCAATGGCGGCCAAGTTGTCGGACAGAATGTCGTCGACGATGCCAACCACATGTGCAACCACATCTCTGATCGACCAGTCGGGCGACTGCGGAACCTTCAGGTCGGCCTCTTCAGCAGTCAAGCTTCGCGCCAACGCAATCATTTCAGCCCGGAGCTCGACATAGATTTCGGCGTTCGTCGATGGCTTCGTCATAAAACCAGTATCACCGAGCGGACGATGGCGGACGCCTTCGAACAACTCCAGCGTCAACACGGAATCCTGCATCCTGTCGCCTCTGCGGCACCGAATACTTCGTATGAGGCCATCCGACTTCAACATGTCGCTTCGTGGATCTTCGAGCCATATCGGCCGTCGCCGTACGTTGCAGCGTGTGCTCGGGTTCGCTGGCGTTGCGCTCCTCATCGCCAGCTGCGCAAGCGAGGCACCAGCCAATTCCGCTCAGCCAACACCCGCAATCACCGTCACCGCCGTCACGCCCAGCACCCTCGCTGATCCCCCACCGGCAACTGCCGCTGATCCCCCACCGGCAATGACTGCTGCGCCAGAGACAGCCGACATCGCCGCGCCTCCATCCACGATCGCTGAGCCACCAGCGACAACGGCACCCGCGACAACGGCACCCGCGACGCCGGCAGTCGCATGTCGACGGCTGACCGACTTCGACGGCGGCAACTTCGACGGCGCCGGGGGCTGGGTCGTCGTGAACGACGGCGTCATGGGCGGACGTTCCAACGGCGTCATCGAGTCCACCGACTCAGCGATGCGGTTCACGGGCGACGTCGTGACAGCAGGCGGCGGCTTCACGTCGGTCCGGCTGCTCCTGACCGGCGATGAGCTCACCGACTCTGACTACCTCGCATTGCGTGTCCGCTCCGACGAACGCACCTACGGGCTCACCCTCGAAGACACAGCACAAACCGGCGGTCGGTCGATCTCACACCGAGCCGACCTCATCATCGACGGTCCGGCCGATGCCGACGGATGGCAAACAGCGGCCGTGTCGTACGCCGAGCTGCGCCCGTCAGTGTTCGGTCAACCGCTCGATGCTCCGGCGTTCAACCCCGACCAGGCAGTCGAATTCGGCATCATCATCGCTGATGGCATCGACGGCCCATTCGAGGTCGAGGTCGACTGGATCGACGCCTGCATCAGCCAATAACCGAACAGCCACTCAAGCCCCTGGCTGCCTGGTTCGTTGGCTGCCTGGAGATGTCACACTGGCGTATGACCGAGATCGAGCTTCGTTCAGACAACGCTGCGGGGGTCGCCCCCGAGATTATGGCGGCGGTTGCTGCGGCCAACCCAGGTTCGGCGCTCGCCTATGGCGACGACCACGTCACCACACGACTCGAGGCCGTCGTGCGCGACGTGTTCGAGCATCCGACGGCGCGGGTCTTCCCCGTCACCAGCGGAACTGCCGCTAACGCCCTCGCCCTCACATCGCTCTGCCCACCCTGGGGTGCCGTGCTGTGCCACGAGTCAGCACACATCTTGAAAAGCGAAGGTGGCGCAACGTCGATGCTCGGCGGCGGCGCCGTGATGCAGGGCGTGCCGGGCAGCAACCACCGGGTTCATCCCGATGGGCTGCAGGCCGCACTCGACGCTGTCCGCTGGGGTGACCCGCATCATTCCCAGCCTGCCGTGCTCTCGCTCACACAACCGACCGACATGGGCACCGTCTACACGGTCGCCGAGATCACTGCGCTGGCCGACACTGCCCGTGATCGCGGGCTGCGCGTCCACATCGACGGGGCGCGTATCGCCAACGCAACCGCTCGGCTGGGCTGCTCCCCTGCCGACATTACCTGGCGGGCAGGCGTCGACGTCTTCTCACTCGGCGCCACCAAGAATGGAGCGCTCTCAGCCGAGGCGATCGTCGTGTTCGACAACAACGCTGCAGACGAGCTCGTCTACCGCACCAAGCGATCCGGTCACGTCACGTCGAAGATGCGATTCCAGTCGGCACAGCTGATCGCCTACCTCACCGACGACCTGTGGTTGCGGTTGGCCGCTCACTCGAACCAGCAGATGGAGCAACTGGCCGCAGGCCTCGCTGAGGCAGGCGTTGAGTTTCTCAACCCGCCGGACGTGAACATGCTGTTTGCCCGCGTCCCAGACGAAGCAGCAACCCAGTTGGAAGCCGCCGGCCTGCTCTTCTACCGGATCGCCCCCGGCCTGATCCGTCTCGTGACGAGCTGGCAGACCAGTGATGACGACATCGACCAGACGTTGGAACGATTTGCCGCCGTGCTCGCAAATACCCGGGAGGGCTGGCTTCTCAGACCAGCTGGCTCGCCAACACCTGAACCGAGCTGATTCGCTCGAAGTCGGCTCCGTCGTGATCGTTGTACGGGTCGATCAGGATGGAGTGCAAGCCTGCAGCACGCGACGACACGATGTCCATAGCGACGGAGTCGCCGACGTACGCAATCCGCTCGGGAGAGAACTCGGCGAAGTGCGGCAGCGCAAAGTCAAAAATTCGTGGGCTTGGCTTTTCGACTCCGACAACCTGGCTATCAACGATGCATCGCATGGCGGTGAAGTCGCCAAGACCGACTTGGCAGACCGAGCGATTGAGCGAGCCTTCGACCTGCCCGGCTGCGTTCGAGACAACACCCATCGGCACACCTGCTGCTGCGAGCTGCTGGAGCGCAGCGAGCGTCTCAGGAATTGGCCACCGCCACAGATCAGGTGTGCGGGTCCGATTGAGAACATCGGCAGCCTCGGCCAGATCGGCGTCACGCACTCCGACTGCTGCGACATAGGCCTCGTCGTAAACAAGCCATTCAGCCTCAGACGAGCCTGCCTTCGACTTGGCTGCCATAGCGGCATAGTGCGCCCGACGATGTGCCTCGACCGTGGTGTCGCCACCGTAGAAATCGAGGAGCGGGGCGAGCACCGTCGGGTCGGGCAGGACGAGAACCCCGCCCGCGTCGAACAGAACTGCGTCGAAACGGGATGTCATCGTTCAGCTGTCGTCAGCCGCCGCCGAGGTCGGCGAGGCGGTCGAGGCCGATGCCGCAGTCCTCGAACACGCCGAGCATCGCTCCGATGTCACCGCTCTGCACGGACGGATCATTGAAGTCGAGCTTGTCGGCGATGCACTCTGCTTCCTCGTTGGCCAGGCCAATCGATACGAACTGGGCAACCAACTGCTCGCGAATCGTGCCATCGTCGAGGTTGAAATCATCAGAGTCGTCCATGGCGTCGCCACTGGCAACAACGGTGCCATCGTCCGAAACAACCGGGTCTGTGTCGGTATCTGCACTGTCGTCGCCACTGAAGCTGCTGTCGCAGTTGGTTTCTGTGTAGGCGTCAAGTTTGTCTGACGCCGCGTCAAGTTCGCCCTCGAGCGTCGAGTTCTCGAGGAACCCCAGGTCTATGTCGAGGACGTTGTAGTCGGCAGCCTTGAATGCGTCAATCAGCATCTGGGTGGCCTCGGCGACTTTCTTGGCTGGTTCCTTGATTTCGTCAGGCGCCTCATCTGTCAGACGCTGAACGAAGGACTCAACCAGAATCATGCCGTCCTTCAATTCGCTTGGGTCGGTGCCGGGCGAAGCGAAGAACTCATCGACAACGTCGAATTCGACGCCGAAATCACACCAGCTCGCGGCAGTCGCGCCACCAGCCGGGCCGGAGGCTGAGCCGCCACATGCAGCAAACAGCAATGGCACGACAGCGAGTAGTGCCATGAGCTTGCGATGCCGAGACATTGATTTGTTCACCATCATGGAGGTAATGATACTTGCCCGGCGCCGGCGGAAACCGGCACTTCGGCTCAGGCGAGGTGCTGGTGCAGGAACGCCGTTGCTTGGGGCCAGATGGCAGCAATGCGCTCGGCGTCCTGCGTGCCGAGTGCGTTGTGCGGCGCCATGAATGCGTGGCCGGTTCCCGCGTGCACCGTCAGCGTCACGTCTTTGCCCATCGCCTGCAGGCGGGCTTCGAGCTCTTTGGCCGCTGCCGGCGGGAAGAAGTCGTCGTGCTCGGCCATGTGCCCCTGGACCGACGCGGTCATCGTTGCGTAATCGGGCTGATCGTCGCCCTGCGGAAATCCGTAGAACGGAACAGCGACCTTGACCCGGTCGGGACGCAGCGATGCGAGAACAAACGTGAGGAGCCCGCCCATACAGAAACCGACGACGCCGATGCCCTCGCCGATGGTCGCCTCGTGCTCGACGAGATAGTCGACAGCGCCGCTCATGTCGCGGCCTGCACGATCAGCAGGCAGCGCGTTCATCAACTCGCCGGCCTTGTCCATCTCGTCGTGAGCTGCAAGTTCGCCGTGATAGAGATCGGGGGCCAGCGCGACGAAGCCTGCTGTAGCGAGGCGGTCGGCCATCTCCTTGATGCCGGAGTCGAGGCCCCACCACTCTTGGACGACGATCACCCCGGGGCCGGAGCCGCTTTCCGGCACAGCGAGATACCCGCGTGCGTTGTTGCCGTTACTGGGGAACTCGACCATCTCAGTGCTCATCCCTCGAACGTACCGCGGTCACACTGTGCCGGTCACACTGTGCCGGTCACACTGTGCCTGGCACAGTGTGACCGCCTGTCAGCGATCTGACGGGAAGCCGAGGTCGATCGTGCTCTGCGCCGGATCGGGCCAGCGACTCGTGACGACCTTGCCTTGCGTGTAGAAGTTGATGCCCTCGGGGCCGTACATGTGCGTGTCGCCGAACAGGCTCGCCTTCC
Source organism: Ilumatobacter sp. (assembly GCF_041688325.1). Classification (GTDB taxonomy): domain Bacteria; phylum Actinomycetota; class Acidimicrobiia; order Acidimicrobiales; family Ilumatobacteraceae; genus Ilumatobacter_A. Next base: position 5,002 of record NZ_JBDNIJ010000223.1, on the reverse strand, counting down.
ACCCACCGAAGCTGTAGTAGCTCACCGGCACCGGGATCGGCACGTTGATGCCCACCATGCCGACCTGCACGTCGAACTGGAACTGCCGAGCAGCGCCGCCGTCACGGGTGAAGATCGCGACGCCATTGGCGAACTGGTTCGCGTTGATGGTCTCGAGGCCCTCTTGGTATCCCGAGACGCGCATCACGCTGAGCACGGGGCCGAAGATCTCGTCGTCGTAACACGCCATGCCTGGCTTGACATTGTCGATCAGCGTCGGGTTGATGAAGTAGCCATCGGCCGGAAGGTTGTCGCGGCCGTCAACGACGATCGTCGCGCCATCGGCGGGCGCACCGTCGATGTAGCCCTTCACCTTGTCGCGATGTTCCGCGGTGATCAGCGGGCCCATCTCGTTGTCGGGTTCGTTGCCTGGGCCGACCTTGATACCGGGAATGCGGGCCGCGATCTTGGCAACGAGTTCGTCGGCAATCGCATCAGCCGCAAGCACCACGCTGACAGCCATGCACCGCTCACCGGCTGAGCCGTAGGCGGCACCGATCAGGGCGTCTGCGGCCATGTCGAGGTCAGCGTCTGGCAGCACCAGCATGTGGTTCTTCGCACCGCCGAGTGCCTGCACGCGCTTGCCGTTCTTCGTGCCGGTCTCATAGATGTAACGAGCGATCGGCGTCGAGCCAACAAAGCTCACCGCTGCAATGTCGGCGTGTCCGAGGATCGTGTCGACAGCGAGCTTGTCGCCCTGCACGACGTTGAACACGCCGGCGGGAAGCCCGGCCTGAGCGAACAGCTCGGCGATGAACATCACCGCTGAAGGGTCCTTCTCGCTGGGCTTCAGGATGAACGTGTTACCGCACGCAATGGCGTTGGAAAACATCCACATCGGGACCATCGCTGGGAAGTTGAACGGCGTGATACCGGCAACGACGCCGAGCGGTTGACGGATCGAATACACGTCGACACCCGTTGCTGCCTGCTCGCTGTAGGAGCCCTTGATCAGCTCCGAGATACCACAGGCATACTCGACGTTCTCGAGGCCACGGGACACTTCGCCCATCGCGTCAGACACAACCTTGCCGTGCTCGTTACTCACCAGCGTGGCGATCTTGAGCTTGTTTGCGTCGATCAATTCCCGGAAACGGAACATGATCTCGGCGCGCTTCGTGAGCGACGTCGAGCGCCAGCCTGGAAACGCCGCCTTCGCCGCCGCGACTGCTGCGTCGACCTCGGCAACCGATGCCAAGCCGACCGACGCCGCCTGCTCGCCCGTGGCCGGGTTGTACACCGGCGAGGTGTTGCCAGATGTCGAGAGCACGGCAGCGCCGTTGATCCAGTGTGCGATGGTGTCCATATCGGTCCCTTGTTCGAAAATTAGAGCGCTCTAATAATGTACGACTCTAGACGATACGCAGCGTTCGGAAAAGCGCAATATCCCCAACGATTTACTGCTTTGCAAACGCCTGTTCGCGCAGCGCCGGAATGATGTGCTCGCCGTACTGCTGCAGCGTGTGATCTTTGCCGTCGTGCTGCAGATAGATCGCGAACTGATCGACACCCAGCGCCTGCAGCGCGAGCAGTCGTTCGAGTTGTGCTTCAACCGGGCCGAGGATGCAGAACCGATCGACGATCTCGTCAGGCACGAATGCAGCGTGAGTGTTTCCCACCTGGCCGTGCTGGTTGTAGTCGTAGGCCTCGCGACCAGCGATGTAGTCGGTCAGCGCCTGTGGCACCGGTGCAGCATCGCCGTATCGGGTCACGATGTCTGCCACGTGGTTGCCAACCATGCCGCCAAACCAGCGGCACTGGTCACGCATGTACGCCAGGTTGTCGGTTGGCCCCACGTAGGCCGGAGCAGCGATACACATCGTGATGTCGTCGGGGTTGCGACCGGCATCGCTGGCTGCGGTTCGTACCGCGTTGATCATCCACTCGGTGATCGAGAGGTCAGCCAACTGCAGGATGAATCCGTCGCACGTCTCACCGATCATCTTGAGGGCCTTCGGGCCGTAGCCCGCCCCCCAGACTTCGAGCTCGCTCTTCGCTGCCCACGGCAGGGTGATGGTTGAGCCGTTGTATTCGACACTCCGACCGCAGCCGAGTTCGCGGATGACGTTGATCGAGTCACGCATCGTGGCCAACGTCGTCGGCTTGCCGTTGGTGACCCGCACAGCCGAGTCGCCGCGGCCAATCCCGCAGACGGTGCGGTTCCCGTACATTTCGTTGAGCGTTGCGTACGTCGATGCGGTGACGGTCCAGTCGCGCGTTGCCGGGTTGGTGACCATTGGCCCAACCACGATGTTGCGTGTCTCGGCGAGGATCTGGGAGTAGATGACGTAGGGCTCTTCCCACAGGATGTGGGAATCAAACGTCCACACGTGGCTGAACCCATACGCCTCGGCGCGGCGGGCGAGGTCAATCACCCGCGCCGCTGGCGGGGTGGTCTGTAGTACAACTCCAATGTCCATCAGATGTCTCCGTCTTCGTCGGTGTCAGTGGATGTACCGGTTGAGGCTGCGTTTGACGAACTGGCCGTGACCCTTGGCTCCAAGGTAGGTGTCGTTCGCCACGACGACGCGGCCACGTGAGATCACCGTATCGACCTTGCCATCCACTTCGAATCCCTCGTACGACGAGTGGTCCATGGCCATGTGGTGTTTGTCGTTGACACCAATCTTGGTCTTGGTATTTGGATCCCACACAAGAACGTCCGCGTCGGCGCCGGGCTCAAGGACACCCTTTTTCTCGAGGCCAAACATGCGCGCCGGGGTGGTGCAACAGGTCTCGACCCAGCGTTCGAGGGTCATCTCCCCCATCACCACGCCTTGGTAGATCATTTCCATGCGGTGCTCAACACCACCCATGCCGTTCGGGATCTTCGAAAAATCACCGAGACCAAGTTCTTTTTGATCTTTCATGCAGAACGGGCAATGGTCGGTGGACACCACGGCCAGTTCGTTCATCCGCAGGCCCTTCCACAGATCCTTCTGGTGGTGCTCGTGCTTCGAGCGCAGCGGCGTCGAGCACACCCATTTCGCCCCTTCGAAGCCGGGCTGAGCGAGGTGGTCCTCGATCGACAGGTACAGGTATTGCGGGCAGGTCTCAGCAAACACGTTGAGGCCCATGTGCTGAGCACGCGACACCTCTTCAAGCGCCTCTGATGCCGACATATGCACGATGTAGAGCGGCACGTTGCCGGCGACACGAGCCAGCTTGATGGCGCGGTGGGTGGCCTCTGACTCGAGCTCTTCGGGTCGGGTGTACGAGTGATATTTCGGGTCGCTGTCGCCACGCGCCAGCGACTGGGCGACCAGCACGTCAATGGCGATGCCGTTCTCGGCGTGCATCATCATCAACGCACCTGATTCCGATGCGTTCTGCATCGCGCGCAGGATCTTGCCGTCGTCGGAGTAGAAGACACCCGGGTACGCCATGAACATCTTGAAGCTCGTGATGCCTTCGTTCTCGACGAGGTAGGTCATTGCCTCCAGCGATGCCTCGTTCACGTCACCGATGATCTGGTGGAAGGCGTAGTCGACGTGGCATTCGCCAGCGGCTTCGATGTGTCGGGCAGCGAGGGCCTCGCGTACGTCGAGCCCGACTGTCTGGGACGCGAAGTCGATGATCGTGGTCACGCCTCCCCACGCGGCAGCCCGCGAGCCCGTATCGAAGTCGTCGGCGGACACCGTTCCACCGAACGGCAGCGACATGTGGACGTGGGCATCGACGCCACCAGGCACGACGTACTTCCCGGTCGCGTCAATCACCACGTCGGGTGTGATGCCGTAGGCCGCAGCGTGCCCCGGAGCGAGGATCGCGGCGATCGATTCGCCGTCGATCAGCACATCGGCTTCGCGCCGTCCGATTGCCGAGACGACGGTTCCACCTTGGATGAGCGTGGTGGCCACGGTCAGCCTTCCACCAGCTCGCCGTATGCCTCGGGGCGACGGTCGCGGTAGAACTGCCAGCCATCGCGGACTTCACGGATGAGGTCGAGGTCGAATTCACGGACGATGAGTTCGGGCTCGGTTGCACTCCCTTTGTCGCCGACGTACTCGCCGCGCGGCCCAATGAAGTAGCTCTGACCATAGAAGTCGTTCTCACCCAGATCTTCGATGCCGACACGGTTGATCGCACCGACGTAGTACATGTTTGCCACGGCCGCTGCCGGCTGTTCGATCGACCAGAGGTACTCGCTCAGGCCGCGGTGAGTCGCTGACGGATTGAAGACAATCTCGGCGCCGTTCAGGCCAAGCGCACGCCAGCCTTCGGGGAAGTGGCGGTCGTAGCAGATGTAGACACCAACCTTGCCGACGGCGGTGTCGAAGATCGGGTAACCGCCGTTGCCGGGCTTGAAATAGAACTTCTCCCAGAAGCCCTTCACTTGCGGGATGTGCTGCTTGCGGTACTTGCCGAGGTAGGTGCCATCAGCGTCAATGACCGCAGCGGTGTTGTAGTACACGCCCGGTTGTTCGATCTCGTACATCGGCAGAACCATCACCATGTTGAGTTCCTTGGCGAGCGCCTGGAAACGTTTCGTGGTTGGCCCGTCGGGGATGTATTCGGTGTACTCGTAGTACTCGGCGTCCTGCACTTGACAGAAATAGGGGCCGTAGAACAGCTCCTGGAAGCAAATAATCTGTGCACCCTGTGCGGCTGCTTCGCGCGCCGCCTCCTCGTGCTTGACGATCATCGACTCTTTGTCGCCCGTCCAGTCAGTCTGCAGAAGTGCTGCCTTCACGATGTTTGCCATGTCCGGACACTACGACATGTCGGCCGCGCGGCAAACAGTTCACCCCGGCTGGGTGAACCGAGTGCCGCTCAGCGCCGCTCGATGCCCGTGAGTGCAATGACGAGGCGGTCCTCGTCGCGGGATGCAGCGAAGTCGACCTCGCCCAGCACGCGCCATTCGTCGTGGCCCTCGGGATCATGAATGGTCTGGCTCACCGCGCCAGACGCCCAGTCGAGCTGGAAACGACTGGAATGGCGAGCGTCGCCGTCGATCTCAATT
>NZ_JBDNIJ010000222.1:0-16469 GCF_041688325.1 Ilumatobacter sp. | reverse complement strand
GCTGAGGGGATAGTGGGGGTCCGATTCGGATGTGTGGCCAGGTGACCGCAATACTTCGAACATGCTGGTGATTGGACATCGAGGCGCTTCGGCTGCCGCTCCAGAGAACTCGATCCGGGCGTTCGAGTTTGCCGACAAGATGGGAGCCGACGGCGTCGAACTCGATGTCCGCTTGGCGCCGGACGGTCGATTAATCGTGAAGCATGACCCGCTGCCGACGGAACCGGCCGCGCTCGACGGCTACCCGGTCCTCTCGGACGTACTCGCGGCGTGCGGCGACATGCTCGTCAACGTCGAAATAAAGAACTCCGATGACGAGGCCGGCTATGACTCGACCGTGGCCGTTGCTGAGCTGGCCATTGCGGAGATGCGTCACCACGGTGACCCATCGCGCTGGATCATCTCGTCATTCGACTGGGCCACAATCCATCGATGCCGCGAACTGGCACCCGACTTGATGACGGCCTATCTCGTGACGAATGCCACTCCCGAGGTGATCGAGCGGACCGCTGCGGCTGGCCACGCTGCGGTGCACCCGTGGGAGCCGACCATCGATCAGGCAATGGTTGATCGCTGTCATGGCGCCGGCATCGCAATCAACACCTGGACCTGCAATGACCCGGAACGGCTGCAAGAACTTGCCGCGATTGGTGTCGACGGAGCCTGTACCGATGTGCCGGACGTGGCGCTGATGGCGCTCGGCCGTCGAATCAGCCCGGCGGCGCTGTGGGGAACACGAGCTTGACGGCGTCGGGCACGTGGACGAACTCGAGTCGTCCGGTGTCTCCGAGTGCGTCGCCGTCGACCTGATAGGGGAACGGCGTGGCGTGTTCAATCACGAGGTTACTCACGTCGGTCCGCACGTCGAGATGGTCGGCGGGCTGCACGCCGCCACCCTTGAGTGCGCCGGCGAGTGAGCTGAGGATGGCCTGTGCGTTCATTGTCTTGAATGTGATGGCGACCAAGCCGCGGTCGAGTGTTGCGGCAGGGGAGAGGTCGAGCGGCCGATTTCCGAGGTAGGTGTACGGGTTCGTGTTGAGCACGATGGTGAGGTAGCCGTCGTCGACGGGCTCCCCTCCGTCACCGCTGACGCGGAAGTGCGGGTGCTTGCGGTCGTATCCCCGGAGCCAGGTCGACAGGCCGGCGTAGATGAACAGTGGGTGCCCGAGCCAACGCTTCAGCGACCCACGCTTTTCGACCTCTTGAACAACAGCAGCGTCGTAGCCGACGCCGACGTGGAAGCAGAAGTAGCGACCGTTCACCTGGCCGAGCCCGATCGGGCGGAGGTCGGCGGCGTCGAGGCCTCTGGCGAGGTATTCGACCGCTTGGACCGGATCGTTCGGCATCCCGAGGGTGCGCGCAAAAACGTTGGTTGAGCCACCGGGCAGGACACCGAGCGCAGTGTCGGTGCCAGCGATGCCGGTGGCGACCTCATTGAGTGTGCCGTCGCCGCCGTAGCCAATCACGACGTCAACGCCTCGGCGGGCCGCGTCGTGGGCAAAGCGGGTTGCGTGTCCTCGGCGATTTGTTTCCACGATCTCGACATCGTGGCCCCGACTCAACCGGCGGTGGACGACCACGGTGTTACGCGCTGTCACCGACGAGGCGAACGAGTTGACCACGAGCAAGACCTTCACGGCCCGGAACGGTACAAGGCGGTCGTCCCGACGCGCGTCACATTGGCGAGCTCGAATTGGGTTCGTACTTGACTCACCGGTAACTTGGGTGTCCTTATGAATGTGATCGTTTGTGTGAAACAGATCCCCGACCCGGCGCTGCCGGGTGAGCTGGATCCCTCGACCAACACGCTGAAGCGAGATGGGAAACTCATCCTCGATGAGTCAGACAGCTATGGCGTCGAAATGGCGCTCCAGCTTGTCAATACCGCTGGCGAAGGCTCTGTCACCCTGGTCTCGATGGCCCCGAATGACGAAGTGTCCGGTCTCCGTACCGCACTCGCCATGGGTGCCGAGAAGGCAGTCCTCGTGTCTGACCCGGCGCTTGCCGGCGCTGATGCGCTGACGACCGCCAAGGTCCTGGCCGGCGCTGTCGGTCGGGCTGGTGACTACGACCTGATCATCGCCGGTACCGAGTCGTCCGACGGCTACACCGGCACTGTGCCCGAGCAGATGGCCGAAATCCTCGGACTCCCCTCGGTCGGTTTCGCCAAGACGATTACCGTCGATGGTGGCACCGTCAAGGTCGACCGTCAGACCGAAGCCGGTTACGACGAAGTCATCTGCACGCTCCCTGCGGTGGTTTCAGTTACCGCCGGCGTCGTCGAGCCCCGCTACCCGAGCTTCAAGGGCATCATGGCCGCGAAGGCAAAGCCGGTCGACACCGTTACCGCTGCCGACCTCGGCATCGAAGCCGTGTCCTGGGCACAGCAAATTTCATCGGTTGACGACGCTCCCGCCCGCGAGGCTGGCGAGGTCATCGAAGACGATGGCGAAACATTCAACAAGATCGTCGAGTTCCTCGACGGACTGAAGGTGATCTGATTATGAGTATCAACAACATCTGGGTGTTCGCACAGGCAGACGGCGATACCGCCAGCACCGCCACGCTCGAACTGCTCTCTAAGGCCAACAGGCTTGGCGGTTCGGTGACGGCATTCGTCGTTGGCTCAGCCGGTGGCGCGGCCGCAGCGTTCGCCGATCACGGTGCCGCAAAGATCTACGAGACCGGTGACCTCGCCGGTGCACTTCCGGGCCCTGCGGTTTCGTCCGCAATGCAGGCCGTGATCTCCGGTGGCGACGCTCCTGACCTGATCATGTTCCCGCAGAACTACGAAGGCCGCGACGTCATGGCCCGCCTGTCGGTCAAGCTCGACCGTACGGTGCTGACCAACTCGACCGACATCACGGTCGACGGCGACTCGGTCACGGTCCAGACGCCGATTTTCGGCGGCTCCAAGCTGGTGAACTCCACGTTCACCGGTGAGCGTCCGTTCCTCGCAGCATTCCGTCCGAAGAGCTTCGAAGCAGTTGGTGGCGCTGGCGCCGCTGGCGAGATTATCGCGGCTGCTGTTGGCGAGCTCGGTGCAACCGGAGGCGCAACAGTCACCGCCGTGCACGTCGAAGAAACCAGCGGTCCGAAGCTCGACGAGGCAGCTGTTGTCGTCGGTGGTGGTCGTGGTCTTGGCGATGCCGAGAAGTACGAGATGATCGAGACCCTTGCCAAGCTCCTCAAGGGTGCGCCTGGCGCATCCCGTGCGATTGTCGATGCCGGCTGGGTTCCGTACAGCTACCAGGTCGGCCAGACCGGCAAGGTCGTCAAACCGACCGTGTACATCGCTGCTGGCATCTCCGGCGCCACCCAGCACATGGTGGGCATGAAGGGCTCGAAGAACATCATTGCGATCAACAAGGACAAGGAAGCACCGATCTTCGGTGTGGCCGACCTTGGCATCGTGGGTGACGTGCACAAGGTTCTCCCCCAACTCATCGCCGCCCTGCAGGCTCGAGGCTGATCACCTCTTTCCGAATTGAATCGAATTGAAGAGCCGGACCTTTTGACGGGTCCGGCTCTTTGCTTTTTCCCGTTGGTTCTCTCCTAAACTCCGCCCATGTCTGCTCTCATGGTTTGGATCGATCAGGACCTCTGCACCGGCGACGGCATCTGCTCAGAGATCTGCCCCGATGTCTTCCAAGCTCGTGACGACGGTCTCTGGATCGTGAAAGAAGAGGCATCGCATTTCGGTACGACGATTCTGTTCGACGGTGGCGAAGGTGACGGCCACGGCCCCGACATGGGGAACGGCGTTGCCCGCATTCCTGACTCGCTCATTGATACAGCTGCCGACGCGGCCGAAGAGTGCCCCGGCGAGTGCATCATGATCGAGGTCACCGACCCAGCGGTGATCAGTGCCCGCGGCGTCTGATTCACTGACTGTTGACGGTTTGATTACGGTCTGACTACACGGCGTCGCGGGCACTGATTGCCCAAGCGACGCCCTCATCAGGATCTTCGATCGCGAGCTGGAGCACCCAGCCGATTTCTGGTTCGAATGCGTTCCAGCGGAACCAGTCGAGTTCGTTGAGGACCTGACCGATTTCGTCAGGGTTGACCGGCCAGTCGTCGAGGAGGTCGCCGATTGCGCCAATGACCCACCAGGCACCGAAGCGACCGCTCGAGGCGCCGCGCCGTCGCCCGTGAGCGCCGCCGCTCGCACCGGCCCAAGCGAGCCAGGCAAGCGCCTCGGCTGGCTCGAGGGGAGCGATTCGTGCGCGGCGGACGCCAAGCGCACCAATGGCTGCTCCGATGTCACCTTCGACGCAGACGACCTCGGCCCGCCCATTGGAGCCGCTGGTCCACGGTTCGACAAGCTGACGAACGGCCAGTTCAACTTCGTCGTCGAGGCGTTCGGCATCGGTGGACGTCTCGATGTCCTCCCAGTCATCGGAGAGGTCAGGGGCCGGAAATTCGGCACCGTTGTCTGAGTACGTGGCGACTTCGTACCGCGGTTCCCAGCCTTGTACCTCGGTCGGAATGTCGAGCACAGGAGCGAGCTCGGGATCGTTGATGATCTCGCCACGTATCGCCCGCTCATGGGCGACGAACGCAGCGTGTGGGCCGCGGCCGACTTCACCTTCGAGATCGATCCAGGTGTGGTGCTGTGCGGCAACTTCGGTCAGCGGGCCGGTGGTGAAGCGTCCGGCCAGTCCGTCGGCCTCGTCGAGGACGATGCCAACGAACAGCGGTGGCGCGAGCAGAGCGAGCCGGTATTCGGCAAGCGTGGCCGCCGGCCAGAGCTGGCGACCGGTTTTCACGGCTGACCGAGAGCGATCACGCAAGCGCAACAACCCGTCCCAGTCTTGTGACGAACAACGGTTGTCGATCATCCGCACCAACCCGTCGAGGTCGGCCGCATGGATCAGATCTTGGAGGTCTTCATCGGGCTCGAAGTGCGGCTCGTCGGACATATCCGCATCCTCCCACGAAAGAGTCCACTTTCCCTCGGGTCAACAGTGGACACACGAACGAGTCGCCTGTCAGACGAGGGGCCAGGGGTAGCGCCGACCAGTTGGGTCGGTGGGGAACCGGCGATGTTTGACGCACCAGGCGGCCCGGCCCTGGATTGCTTCGACCTCTTCGTCGCTGAGCAACACCGCGATGTCAAGCGGGACCCGATCGACGAGTTTGTTGACCTCGTCGAGCATCGGCTCGGGGATTTCTTCGTCAGCGAAATCCCAGATGACGGTCCGGAGCTTGTACTCAGCAGCAAAGCACAGCCCGTGGTCGATGCCCCAGACCCGGGCGGGCACGTCGGTGCCGTCGTCGAGCGTCTTTTCGGGGACGATGATGCAGTGGCCGCTTTTACGGTCGGTGTTGTTGCAGATGATGTCGAGCAGCGCCATCGCTCTGAACTGATCGTCGAGGTCCTGTCGCACTTCTCGAATCGTGAAGTAGTGCTCGGAGAAGTCGCCAGCGACGAACCACTGCACCGACCCCTCGCCGGCGGGGCCGTCACGCAGCACCGTCGGCGGAATGACTCCGAGGCCGAGCGCCTCGCTCATGCGATACGTCGCCACCTCCCGACGGTGGAGGCCGGGCTCGAAGTCCCAGAGTGGTCGCTCGCCACGCATTGGCTTGTAGATCGCCGGATGCGACTTGCCTTCGCGGACCACGTGGACGAGGAACGTGGCGTTGCTGCTGTACGGCATCCGCCCTTCGATCTCGATCTCGCCCTGGAGCAGGTGCGCAACGGGGTCCTCGATCGAGTCGATGCGGAGTTCGACACCGCGGTCTTCTGATTTCTGCTCGACCGAATCGGACTCGTCATCCCATCCATCGTCAGCTTCGAACTCGTCGAGGGCCATGTCGTCGTGTGACATGCGGATCAGTTCATGCGGGGGCAGGCGTGGCCGTCGGGATCGATCGGCCGTGTGCACCATTGGCAGTCAGGGCGGCCCGATTCGACGAGGCGATCTGCGTGATCGCAGAAGGCCGCTGCCTGGCCGCGGCTGACGTACAGGCGGACGTGACCTCGATCGTCATCGACCATCTCACCGTCTTCGTCGACCTCACCCACTTCTTCGAGCTGGATGAGGAGCTTGTCGGTGGCTCGGTCGTAGCCGAGGCCGATCGGGCCGAGTACGAACGATGCGTCGACGGGCTCGGCAAGTTCGAGGGCGCCAGGCATCGGCCGGTCGTCGGGCGGTGGTAGATCGCTGAGCACCTTGCGGAGGTACTGGACGATCGCCGCAGTCTGCTGCTTCTCGCACTTGACCGTTACCCGCTGACCCTCCGACCTGACCTGCATGAAGAAAGTGCGGTTACCGGGCACGCCGACGGCGCCAGTCGTGAAGGCGTCGACGTCGTCAAATTCGTAAAAGACGCTCATGCAGGCTTCAACTCGGTGAGGGGCCGGCCGGTCGAGTTGACGGCGAGCACGATTGGCCCGCCCGCGTGCCAGGTGACGGCGGTAATCGACGCAGGGCTGATGACAATGCGCTGGAACAGGTCGATGTGGGTGCCCATGGCGTGCGCAACGGCTGCCTTGATCGTGTCGGCGTGGCTGACGCAGACGATCGTTCCGCCAGGGTGCAGCTTGCGTAGCTTGTCGAGCGCTCCGACCATACGGGTCTGCATCTCGGTGAAGCTCTCGCCGTTTGGGAACCGGAACGTCGACGGTGCCCGTTGTACGGTCTGCCATTCCGGCAGCTTCATCAAATCCTTGAGTTCTTTGCCAGTCCAGTCGCCAAAGTCGCATTCGAAGAGGCCACGTTCGATCTGCGTCTTCAGGCCGCAGGCTGCCGAGATCGGAGCGGCTGTTTCTTTGGCCCGCTCAAGTGGTGAGCTGTACACGGCGTCGATCTTGAGTTCGGCGAGACGGAGGGCAGCGATCTTGGCCTGCTCGTGGCCCAGGTCAGCGAGGTGGAGGCCTTTGGCACGGCCAGGTAGGACTTTGCCCGTCGTTGGTGTCTGGCCATGACGAACCATCAGAATGGTCGTCGGCTTTTGGCCCTGGTTGGCTGCTTCTTTCTTCGAGGCAGCCTTGGACCGGCCTGTCGTCTTCGACGCCGCTTGCTTGGCCGCACGCTTTGGTGCTGCTGATTTCTTGGTGCCAGTCGTCGTCGCCATGAGGACCACCAACCTACTGTCGGTTGCAATGCCGACGCCCGCCCAGCGCTCAAAGTCACTGAACGTTCTGACCCGGGAGATCCACGCGTGTCGGGCCTGCCCGCGGTTGGTCGAGTGGCGCGAGCAGGTCGCTCTCGAGAAGCGAGCGGCGTATCGCGAGGACGACTACTGGGGCAAGGCCATCTCGGGCTTCGGCGACCCAGCCGCACAGATCGTGATCCTCGGCCTCGCACCCGCCGCCCACGGAGCCAACCGGACCGGGCGGATGTTCACCGGCGATCGCAGTGGCGACTGGCTGTTCCGCTCGATGTACACCGCCGGCTTGGCTAACCAGGCCGAGTCCACGTCCAGCGCTGACGGATTGACGCTCACCAACGCCTGGGTCACATCGGCGGTCAAGTGCGCTCCGCCTCTGAACAAGCCCACAACGACTGAACGCGACGAGTGCCGACCGTTTTTGACGCGCGAACTCGATGCCCTGTCTGCCGCGAACGTTGTGGTCTGTCTCGGCACGTTCGGGTACGACGCAGCGATGAACTTCTTCGGTGTTCGTCCGAAACCAAAGTTCGGTCACGGAGTCGAAGTGCCCGTCACCTCATCGGACGGCCGCAAGCTCACGGTCATCTGTAGTTATCACGTCAGCCAACAAAACACGTTTACGAAGCGGCTGACCGAACCAATGCTCGACGCGATCTTCACCCGCGCCAACGGGCTCGCCGGTCACACTGTGCCTGGCACAGTGTGACCGGCTGACTCAGGAACCAAGCGCGGCGATGAGTGCCTGCGCTGACAGCGCGTGTGCGAGCCGGGCATCACCGAGTTGATCGGGGAGTGAGTAGAAGGCGTGGATCTGACCGGAGAAGTGGACATGGCTCACCACGACTCCGAGGGACGACAGCCGATCGGCGTATGCAATGCCCTCGTCGCGGAGCGGGTCGAACCCGGCGGTAATCACCAACGCAGGCGGACCAGCGGCCAGGACCTCGTCTGATGCGAGGAGCGGCGAGACACGTGGGTCGTCAGGCGTTCCCTCTCCGCCCGACAGGTAGTGCTCGGTGAACCACTGCATTGAACTCTTGGTCAAGAAATAGCCCTCGCCGTTCTCGTCGTAGGACTCTGTATTCATCCGGACATCGACCACCGGGTACACCAAGAGTTGGAAGCGAAGTGGCACGGTGGTCTCGTGGCACACCACAGCTGCGATGTTCGCGCCCGCCGAGTCGCCGCCGATGGCAATGCGCGTCGGGTCGATCCCGAGTTCGTCGGCGTGCTTGTACGCCCACTGGGTTGCGGCTCTGCAGTCGTCCAGCCCTGCCGGGAAAGGATGCTCGGGCGCAAGCCGATAGTCGACGCTGAGCACGGTCGACCCGCTGCGGTTGGTCAACGATCGACAAACGTTGTCGTGGCTGTCAAGATCGCCGATCACCCAGCCGCCGCCGTGGATGTACACGAGCAGCCCTGGTGTCGTTCCGGTTGGTGCCGCTCGATAGAGACGTGCAGGAACGCCGCCAGCATCAATTTCGACAATCTCGTGGCACTGCTCAGTCGGATCGGCCGCCAGCGCCTTGCGGGTAGCTCGCGCTTCGGCTGGCGGCTGCGAATCGAGCGGCGGTGCACCGATTGCCTCCATCATGTCGAGCAGCGTGCGGGCCTCATGGTGGAGCGGCATCCCGACATCGTGCCAGTAGCCTTTCGCCACTGTGAACTCGAAGCGTCAGCCCCGCCATATTGCGACCACCCGTCGTCTGCGAGTAACCGGTGTCGCTGTCGTCGCCGTGCTCGGTCTGAGTGCATGCAACTCCGACCCGGGCAACCGTCGCGTCGCCGAAGACATCGTCGACACAGCCCTCATCCAGGGCGATATCACGCAGGAAGTCCACGACTGCTTGTTTGACAAGCTCGATATTTATTCGGACGAAGATTACGACGCAATCACCAAGGCTGCGAACGATCCTGGCCCGGGTACTGCGCTTGACCTCTTCGAGGCCGATCTCGCCGAGTGCAGCAAGTGAGCCACAAGTGAGCAATGGCGTGGCGCCAGACGCCACGCCGTTCTGATCAGTCTTTCTTCGGTTCCGACGCCGGCTCGGCTGTCACAGCTGCAGCCTTCTTCTTGGGAGGCGGCACGCCGACCGACGGGGCAGCGTCAGCGCCTTGGGGCCAGCGACGACGGCTCACGATCGACAATAGGCGAAGCAGACGCATTGCGGTCTCGTCGGTCTGAGCGGGCTTCGCGAGGATCGAGCCGTCAGCGATCATCCGCTCAATGACTTCCTCGCCGAGTTCGGTGCGCACGATGGTGAGCGTCCAGTCGTTGTCTTCGCCGATGCCGCCCGTGGCGACGTCGGAGTGTTCGGCGGCAAAGTCGGGGCAGGTCTTGCAGCCTTCGCGGGTCCACGCGTGGCATTCCTTCAGGTCGATCTCGTGGTACGAGCCGTCTTTCATCCAGATCTGGAAGGCGCCCTTGATGTTCATCTTCACCATGTCTTGCTTCTTCAGGCCGTACTTGGCCTCGAAGAGTTCTTCGAAGATGGCGTCATCGAACGTCTTGGAACAGAGCAGGCCGATGTTGAACAGGAAAGGCTTACTGACCTTTCCGGCTTTGCGATCCCACATGACGGGCGGCGATGAGGTCTGGCAGCCCATGCCGACGAGGGCGAGCCGCTTGAAGCCCTTTTCTTGGGCTTCGCGGAGTGCGAGCGGGTTGGCACAATAGGTGTATCGCGAGCCCGCGGTGGCGAGGATCTCTTCACGTGTCGACACGACGGCTGGCTTGGCCTTCCACGCGTCGTCCTCTTCGACGCCAGACACGAGGGCCGCGTCGATGTAGTCGTGTTCGCGCAGCCAGATGAGCATTGCTGACACGAGGCCGCCGTCCTGGCCCATCTTGTTGACCATCTCGTCGCTCGCGCGGGTGAGGTAGAGCTGACGCCAGATGCCGGCCATCTCATCGGGTTCGCGGAGGCGGCCGAACAGGTGCATGTCGGCAGCGGGTTCCCAGGCGCGAAAGCGAGGGCAGGCGCGGGTGCATGTGGTGCAGCCCTTTTCGCCGTGGATGCAGTTGTCGAGGCCCAACTCTTCTTCGAGATGGAATGGGATGTACTTGCCCTCTTCGTGTTCGTAACCAATCACATCGTGAGGACAGGTGACGACGCAACCGGCACACCCTGTGCACAAGCTGTTGGTGATGACTTCGCTGTACAGCTCTTTCCACTGCGCAGTCCAGCGCTCCTTCTTGGGGGCAGCGTCAGTGGCTGGCGTCTCGATCGTCGTCATGCAGGCGACTGTACGCCGGACGGCGGTGGCAACATCAACCCGCCTGCAACCGAATCTGACGCTGTTCGAGTCAGGAACTGTGTCTGACGTCGGAGGGGACCGATATGCGCGCACGGAGCGCCAGACGTACCGTGGTGGTCGTGCATCGTGCTCGGGACATCACCTCGCTCGGCGGAGCGGCCCGTGCCTTCGCCCGATCGTCGTCGGGTCGGGTGATTGTCGTTGCGACTTGTTTGGCGGCTGTCGTCCGATTGGCATTGGGCAACTGGTCGTTCGGTGATGCGCTTGCGGTGCTCGCGGTCGTCGTTGCACTCGGCCCGGTGGAGTGGATGATCCACCGTCGGCTGCTGCATGCTGAGCCCGGCTCGACGCTGGCCGAACTGCTGGGCACGCGTGCCGCTCATGAGCGACACCACCGTGATCCGGATGACGTGGACTGGCTGCTGCTGCGCCGGCCGAATGCAATCGGTTCGTGCCTGGCGATTATCGCTCCGGTGGCTGCTGCTGTTGCAGGCTTTTCGCTGATCAGCCTTTCCCTGGTCGGCCTGTCGCCGAGCGTCGTATCTGAGGCTCGGGCGATCGGCGCCACAGTCGGGTTCACCGGGCTTGTCGCACTGCTGCATTACGAGTGGGTCCACCTGCTCGTGCACTCGCGGTATCGACCCCGTTCTCGTTATTACACCCGGCTCGCCAAGAACCACCGGCTGCATCACTTTCGGAACGAGAGATATTGGCTGGGGGTCACGATGGACACCGGAGACCGGCTCGCACGGACCCTGCCGGCGGACCGCTCAGCCGTGCCGCTGAGCGAGACGGCACGCTCGATCAGCTGAGTGTGTAATCTCGCGGCTGATGATCGAGGTCATGCCCTCACCCGACTTCGCCACGTATGCGTGGGCGCCGATCGACATCGTTGGCGGCGCGTTGCCGAACGTACACGTCAGCTGGTCTGACGGGCTCGATCTCGACTGCTACTCGTTGTGGCTGTTCGAGAACTCGCGGGCGATCGACCCGGTCACGCGAGAGAGCACAGTCGATCCAGCCGACTTGCCCGAATCGTCGTTCCTCTCGGCGGCTCGACGGACCGAAGACGGGGCGCTTGAGCTGACGTGGGGCGATGGTCTGCAGTCGATTGTTCACCCGGGATGGTTGCGATCGATCGCTGCGCAACGGCATCGACCGGAAGCGATTCCCGGTCCGTTGACGATCTGGACGACCGACACGTTCGACGAACCGCCATCTTTTGATGGCGCCTCGGTGCTCGACGACATTGTGGTGTTTGGCGACTGGCTGCGGGCAATGCACACGTACGGCTTCGCCCGGCTCCGCAACACTCCGGCCGATCGGGCGTTTCTCGAAACGCTGATCACGCGAATCGGTCCGATTCGCGGATCGAACTTCGGCAACATCTTCACGGTCGAGGCACGCCTCGATGCGGATTCAACAGCGAACACTGGCCTGAATCTCGGTCAACACGCCGACCTCCCGACGCGTGAGACGCCGCCAGGCTTTCAGTTCCTGCACTGCGTCGAGAACACGGTCGCCGGGGGAGCTTCGCGAATGACCGACGGGCTTGCGGTTGTCGCCGAACTCGAAGCAAACCATCCGGCCGAGTACGCGGCACTGACCACCTTGAACTGGGTGTTCGCTAATCGGGCGTTGGACGGCGATCATCGCTGGATCGGCCCAGTGATCGACCATGGCCAGCCCGGCTCGCCACTGACCATGCGCGCCTTCTACCCGGTCCGGCTCGCACCCGATATGGCGACCGACGACGTACCGCGCGCGTACGACGCGATGCGCGTCTTCTCCAGCGTTGCCCACGACGAACGATTCATGCTGCGCTCTCGGTTTGAGCCGGGCGACATCATCGGCTTCGACAACCGGCGAATGTTGCACGGCCGCGACGCATTCGATCCAGGCGCCGGATCGCGAGTCCTCACCGGCTGCTACGTCGACAGTGACGAGTTGCTCTCGCGTCTACGCGTGCTCGATCGTGACGCTCCGAACACTCCCTCGAACTCGCGCCCCGAACCCGTCCCTCAAAACCTCCCTCGAACCCCTGACCCTCGAACCCCTGACCCTCGAACCCCTGATTAGAAGGAAACCTCATGAGCTCTGTCTTCATCACCTGCGCCGTCACCGGCAGTGGCGACACCGTCGGGAAGTCTGACAAGGTGCCGTACACCCCCGAGGCAATCGCCGACGACTGCATCGCAGCAGCCAAAGCAGGCGCAGCCGTCGTGCACATCCATGTCCGCGATCCCGAGACAGGTGCGCCGTCACGGGAAGTCGAGTACTACGCCGAAGTGGTCGACCGGATCCGTGCCTCTGACGTCGACCCGGTGATCAACCTCACCGCTGGCATGGGTGGCGATGTCACCTTCGGTCCTGTCGAAAGCCCGCTGCCGCTTGCCGCGGTAGGCACCGACATGGTGGGTGCGTCCGAACGGCTCGACCACGTCCGCAAAATTCTCCCTGAGATCTGCACCATCGACTGCGGCTCGATGAACTTCGGCGAGGGTGACTACGTCATGACGAACACCCCGTCGATCCTCGCCGAAATGGCTCGCCAGATCCAGGAACTCGGTGTCCGTCCCGAGATCGAAGTGTTCGACACAGGCCACCTCTGGCAGGCGAAGTCGCTCGTCGAGCAGGGGCTCATCGCTGATCCGGTCATGGTGCAGTTATGTATGGGGATCCCGTGGGGTGCGCCACCGGATTTGAACACCTTCATGGCGATGGTCAACAACATCCCCGACAGTTGGACGTTCAGTGCGTTCTCGATTGGGCGCAAGCAGCTTGAATACGTGGCGCTTGCTGCGATCGCGGGCGGCAACGTCCGTGTCGGCCTCGAAGACAACCTGTACCTCGACCGGGGTCAGCTGGCGACGAACCGCGATCTTGTCGAACGGGCAGTCGACATTCTGAGCGGCATGAACTTCGACATCATGACGTCGGCCGAGGTTCGCGAGAAGATGCAGCTGACGAAGCATGGCTGACCTGCCACAGCGTGGTGCCGTCGTTGGGTGTGGGGTGATCGGCGCTGCTTGGGCGGCGCGGATGCGGCTTCGGGGGATCGACGTTTCGGCATACGACCCATCGCCAGATGCTTCAAAAATCCTGGACGACGTATTAGCCGACGCTGTCTCGGCATGGAACGCACTTGGCCTGTCGACAGACCACATTGGTTCGTTGACACTGTGTGCGTCGATCGAAGAAGCCGTCGCTCACGCAGGGCTGATTCAGGAAAGTGTCCCAGAGCGGCTCGACATCAAGCACTCGACACTTGCTGCCATCGATGCTGCGGCACCTGCTGATGCGATCATCGCGTCGTCCACGTCGGGGTACAAACCAACGGACCTCGCCACATCGATGATCCGCCCAGAACGGCTCGTCGTTGCGCATCCGTTTAACCCGGTCTACCTGTTACCGCTCGTCGAGATTGTCGGTGGCGAACAGACATCGCTGGGAACTATCGACCGGGCGATGGACACCTACCGAGCGCTCGGCATGCACCCGCTGCACGTGCGTAAAGAGATCGATGCCTTCATTGCCGATCGCCTCCTCGAAGCCGTGTGGCGTGAAGCGCTGTGGCTGGTCAACGATGGCATCGCAACCACCGAAGAGATCGACGATGCAATCCGCTACGGCTTTGGCCTCCGGTGGGCGCAAATGGGCACCTTCGAGACCTATCGGATTGCCGGCGGAGAGGGTGGTATGCGCCACTTTATGGAGCAGTTCGGGCCGGCGCTGAAATGGCCGTGGACCAAGTTGATGGACACGCCAGAGCTGACTGACGAACTGATCGACACCATCGCCGCGCAGTCTGACGAGCAAGCAGCAGGTCGCTCCATCCGAGATCTCGCGCAAGAACGTGACCGGAACCTCGTCGCGATTTTGCGGGCGCTTGAAAGTGTCGATGCGGGGGCTGGCAAGACCATCACCAACCTCCGTGCACTGCAGGGCTGACAACGCCGTAACCCCGTTTGCGTCGAAGTTTCCGTTGACCAGTCCGCAGGAATCTCGACGCAAACGGGAGAATGTCGGAATGTTCGGGATTTTGCTGTCGACGTCCGCCGAAGACAACGGGTTCGCGTGGCCGGTCCTGATCGTCGGCGGATTGATCATCGTTGCGGGCTTGGTCGCCACCAGGGGCGAGTTCCGCAACTGGCGGCAGCGTCGAGCAAACCGGGACTGATCGTTTGCGGAACGAAATGCGCTGAAATGGCAATCACAATCGTCACGCAAACGGACGAGTAACGGCAAAGCTAAACGGCGTCGGTGCCCTCTTCGCCGGTGCGGATGCGTACGACGCGATCGACGTTTGTCACCCAGATCTTGCCGTCACCGATCTTGCCGGTGGCCGCCGCCTTGGCAATGGCTTCGACCACGTCGTCAACACGTGCCTCGTCGACGACGGTGGCAAGGCTGACCTTGGGAACGAAGTCGATCTTGTACTCGGCGCCGCGATACGTCTCGGTGTGTCCGCCTTGGCGGCCGAAACCGCGAACCTCAGAGACGGTGATGCCGGTGACATCGATCGCCTTGAGGGCGTCCTTCACGTCGTCGAGCTTGAAGGGTTTGATGACTGCAGTGATGAGTTTCATGGTGTCCCCGGTTCGTGCGAAGTGTTCACGGCGTGATGTTCAAAGTGAGTCAGCTGGTGTACGCCGACTCGGCGTGCTGGCTCTGGTCGAGACCCTGGTACTCAGCATCCTCGCCGACGCGCAGCCCCATCGTTGCATCGATCGTTTTGGCAATGGCATACGTGACGACGAAGGAGAACACGCCGACCACGAGGGCCGCAACGAACTGATCTTTGAGGAGCTCAAGGCCGCCGCCGTAGAAGAGGCCTTCCGAGCTGTTTTCGGCGATCACTGGGTTGACGGCTGCATCGGCGAACAGGCCGAGGAGCAGCGTGCCGACGATGCCGCCGATCAGGTGCACCGCGATGACGTCGAGGCTGTCGTCCCAGTTCATTTTCTCCTTGATGGTCAGCGCAAGGAAACACGAGGCTCCGGCGATGAAGCCAATGATCAGTGGCGAGGCACCACCAACGAAGCCGGCGCATGGAGTGATGGCGACGAGGCCGGCGACAGCGCCGGAGCAAGCGCCGAGCACAGTTGCGTGGCCACCCTTCCAGCGTTCCACGAGGAGCCAGCCGAGCATGCCGGTCGAAGCAGCGAGATGGGTGTTGACCAGGGCTTGGGCCGCAAGGCCGTCGGCGGCGAGGCCGGAACCGGCGTTGAATCCGAACCAGCCGAACCACAAGATGCCGGTACCGAGGACCGTGAGCGGCAGGTTGTGCGGTTGCATGGGCACGTCGCCGTGGCCCTTGCGGTTGCCGATGACGAGGATGACGGCGAGCGCTGCCACACCGGCGCTGATGTGGATGGCCGTGCCGCCAGCAAAGTCGAGTGCCCCCATCTCGAGGAGCCAGCCGTTGAACACCCACTTGGCGCCGGGGATATAGACGAGCAATGACCAGAATCCGATGAGCACGGCGTACGAACCAAATTTCAACCGGTCAGCTGTGGCGCCGGTGATCAGTGCCGGGGTGATGACCGCGAACATCATTTGAAAGGCGACGAAGGCCATGCCGGGAATGTCTCCGTCGAGGTTGGTGACGTCGGCGAGGAAGAGGAAGTCGAAGTTGCCAATCCAACCGTTGCCGCTGTCACCGAAGACGAGCGAGAAGCCGACGATTGCCCAGATGGTCGACACCAAACCAACGGCGAACATGTTTTGCATCAACATGCCGAGCACGTTCTTCGAACGCACCATGCCGCCGTAGAAGAACGCCAACCCAGGCGTCATGAAGAGAACGAGTGCTGCCGAGATCAGCACCCATGCGGTATTTCCAGAGTCCACTGCGAGAAGCATGGGACCGGACCGTAGGCAGCGCCTGCTGAGTGTGAGCGTGCAGAAACGTGATGTTCACAATCCGGAAACAGAGACACTCGGAACGCGGGCCGACGGTGTGCTTGGGAGCGGATCGGACCGCAGCCCAGGGTGTCCCAGCACCGAAAACGAAACGATCCCCGTGCCGGCATCTTGAGGACAAGATGCGACACGGGGATCGTCCGAGCGAATCGCGACATTGC
>NZ_JBDNIJ010000221.1:0-30222 GCF_041688325.1 Ilumatobacter sp. | reverse complement strand
CGACGCGGTCGCGCTCGATGCGCTGCGAATCGCCAACAACGATCCTGGCGAAGTTGTCGGCGACTTCGCTGCTTTTGTCGACGGTGCAACCATCCTCACCGATGATTTTGCTCCAGTCGACCAGCTCATCAACGCCGGATCTTGAATCTTCTGAATGCGGCCCGGGGTGGCACCGGCGAACATCTGATGAGATCACCGCGGTACATCTCGGGAAGATTGACGGCGGATTCCGCTGCTCCCTGTCCCGAGATGACGAGATTGGGGCCCAGCAGCTGGAAATTGGGCGCCAAATTGGCCAGGAAGTGTCGCGAGTCACGCGCATCCGGGCGAAACCGCATGAACACGCGAGTTGGGTTCGCGTGGGGGTGCCCCTAGCATTGCATGGCCGTGATCGGGATTCGTCCCGTGATCGACAAGAACGACAAATGATGTTCGTGTAGGCCCTCCCCGACGTTGGGAACGGAACCGCACGGCACCCTATGAATCGTGCTCCGAGCGTCTGAGTGCACCAACATTGGTGCGTGCAGGCCCGGAGCATTTGCGTGGAGAGCCCCCGGTATATCGCCGGATGGCTTGGACAACGGAAAGGCTGCCGGAAATGGCACAACAAGCGATCGTCGGCGAAAAGGTCGGCATGACGCAAACGTGGGTGGACGACAAAGTCGTTCCCGTCACAATGCTTCGTGTTGCACCTATGCGCATCGTGCAGATCAAGACCAATGAACGTGATGGATACACCGCTTTGCAGGTGACCTACGGACAGAAGAAGGCCAATAAGCTGAACAAGCCACAGGCCGGGCACTTCGAGAAAGCCGGCGTTGAGCCGGGCAAGCGGCTCGTTGAGCTTCGCCTCGATTCCGTAGATGGCTTCGAAGTCGGCCAAGAAATCACGGTCGAGCAAATCGCCGCTGGCACCAAGGTCGATGTGACTGCGACCAGCCGTGGTAAGGGCTTCGCCGGTGTCATGAAGCGTCACAACTTCAAGGGAGCACCTGCCTCGCACGGTGCTCACAAGAACCACCGCAAGCCTGGAGCCATCGGCCAGTGCGCCTTCCCGGCCCGTGTCTTCAAGGGCATGCGCATGGCAGGCCACATGGGCCATGAGCAGGTCACGACGCAGAACCTCGAAGTCGTCAAGAGTGACGTCGAGCGCAACATTCTGCTCATCAAGGGCTCGGTCCCCGGCCCCGCCGGCGGCGTGGTCATCGTCCGCAACGCAGTCAAGTTCGCTGGAAAGGTTTCCTGACATGGCATCACTGACTCTCAAGAACGCTTCCGGCAAAGACGCCGGCTCGGTCGACCTCGATGACGCCATCTTCGGCATCGAGCCGAACGTGCCGCTCATGCACCAGGTCGTTACCGCTCAGCTCGCCGCACGTCGTGCTGGCACGCAGAGCGCCAAGACTCGCGCCGAGGTGCGTGGTGGCGGTCGCAAGCCGTACGCCCAGAAGGGCACCGGTAACGCCCGTCAGGGCTCAATCCGTGCACCGCAGTTCGCTGGTGGTGGCGTTGCGTTGGCCCCCAAGCCCCGCAGCTACAGCCAGAAGACACCGAAGAAGATGATCAAAGCGGCTCTTCGTTCAGCATTGTCTGACCGGGCCGCCGAAGGCAAAGTCATCGTCGTCGACAGCTACGGCATCAACACACCGAAGACCAAAGACGCCAAGGCGCTGCTCGCCGCTCTCGACATTACGGGCACTGTGCTCGTGGTCGTCGGCCGTGACGATGCCAATGCCGCCTTGAGCTTCCGCAACCTGCCGCACGTGCACGTCATTAGCCCCGGCGAGCTCAACACGTACGACGTGCTGTGCAACGACTGGCTCGTCTTCAGTAAGGACGTCGTTCCTGCGAGTGACGCCAAGCCCGCCGTTCAGTCCAAGGCTGCCAAGCCCGCCGCTGAAGCTGATGCATCACCCCACGGCGAAGGCTCGCACGCTCCGATCGAGGGCGACGAAATGCCCGATGGTTTCCCCATCAAGGGCAACGCCTCCTCGATGCTCTACCACCTTCCCGACACGTCCTTCTACAACCGGACCGTCGCCGAAGTGTGGTTCGCCACTGAAGAAGCCGCTCAGACCGCTGGCTTCACCCGCCCCGCTTCGCAGCTGAAGAAGGAAGAGGAGTCCTGACATGAAGGATCCCCGCGACATCATCATTGCTCCGATCGTTTCCGAGAAGAGCTACGCCCTCATCGAGACCGGCGTGTACACCTTCGAAGTGGCCAAGTCGGCCTCCAAGCCCGAGATTCGCGATGCGATCGAGAGCATTTGGGGCGTCGAGGTCCGCAAGGTGAACACACTCAACCGTCAGGGCAAGCGCAAGCGCACCCGCGGTACCAACCGCGTCGGTCAGAAGCCCAGCCAAAAGCGGGCCATCGTTACCCTGGCAGCGGGCGAAATCCCGCTGTTCGAGAACTGAGCGCACCATGGCTATTCGTTCACGCAAGCCCACATCACCCGGCCGTCGCTTCCAGACGAGCTCCGACTTCAGCGACGTCACAAAGACGACGCCTGAAAAGACGCTGCTCGCTCCGAAGAGCCGCACCGGTGGTCGTAACAGCTACGGCCGCAAAACCAGCCGTCACCGCGGTGGTGGCCACAAGCAGCAGTACCGCATCATTGACTTCAAGCGAGTCAAAGATGGCGTGACTGCCAAGGTCGCCGCCATCGAGTATGACCCCAACCGCACCTGCCGTATTGCACTCCTGCACTACTCAGACGGCCAGAAGGCATATATTTTGGCTCCCCGTGGCCTCGGCGTCGGTGACCACGTGGTCTCCGGTCAGGGCTCGGACATCAAGCCCGGCAACGCCATGCCACTCCGGTTTATCCCGGTTGGTACCACCATTCACAACGTCGAACTGCGCCCCGGCCAGGGTGGAAAGATCGGCCGTTCGGCCGGTATCTCCGTGCAGCTCGTCGCAAAGGATGGCGATCACGCAACCCTGCGTATGCCGTCCACCGAGATGCGCCGCGTGCTCATTGACTGCCGTGCAACTGTCGGCGAAGTCGGCAACTCCGAGCACGAGCTGATCAAAATCGGTAAGGCCGGTCGCAACCGCTGGAAGGGCGTCAAGCCCCAGACCCGTGGTGTTGCGATGAACCCGGTCGATCACCCTCTGGGTGGTGGCGAAGGCCGCACCTCCGGTGGTCGTCCAGCAGTGTCCCCATGGGGCAAGCCCGAGAGCCGAACTCGCAACAAGAAGAAGCCGAGTCAGGACCTCCTTATCCGCCGCCGTCGTTCGGGACGTGGCCGTCGCTAACGCGCTGGCCGGCAAGAAGTACGGAAAGAGATACAGACACATGACACGCAGTCTCAAAAAGGGCCCCTTCGTTGACGAGCATTTGCTCAAGAAGATCGATGCCCAGAACGAAGCCGGCGAGCGCAAGGTCATCAAGACCTGGAGCCGTCGCTCGACCATCATCCCCGACATGGTCGGCCACACGCTTGCTGTCCACGACGGCCGTAAGCACGTCCCGGTCTATGTGACCGAGTCGATGGTCGGCCACAAGCTCGGTGAGTTCAGCCCCACCCGCACCTTCAAGTTCCATGCGGGTCAAGAACGAGGAGCACGTCGCTAATGACCGGCCCCAAGCTCAACGAGAAGTCGTACGTCGCCGGCGAACGCTCCGGTACAAAGGCCACCGCCAAGTACGTCCGCACCTCGGCCTCCAAGGTCCGTGCAGTGCTCGACCTGGTCCGCGGCCTTGACGTCAAGTCGGCCGACCAGATCCTGCAGCTGACCGAGCGCCACACGGCGATTCCGGTTCGCAAGCTGCTCGCTTCGGCAGTGGCCAACGCGGTCAACAACGACAACCAAGATGCTGACGAACTGTTTGTCATTGCGTGCTTCGCCGACGAGGGACCGACGCTCAA
This sequence comes from Ilumatobacter sp., assembly GCF_041688325.1. GTDB lineage: Bacteria > Actinomycetota > Acidimicrobiia > Acidimicrobiales > Ilumatobacteraceae > Ilumatobacter_A. The sequence continues at coordinate 26,346 of NZ_JBDNIJ010000221.1, read as the reverse complement.
GCGTTTCAAGCCCCGTGCGCGGGGTCGTGCAAGCCGCATTCTCAAGCGCACCTGCCATGTGACAATCATCGTTGCCCGCATGAGTGACGCTCGAATCGCCATCGTTCAGGCCCGTGCCGAGCGTCAGGGTGCCGGCAGCGGCCGCCCCGCCGCCACCAACCGTCGTGACCGTGTTGCGCGCTCCAAGGAGCAGGCAGCCGACACGAGCGTCGAAGCCGACAGCGAAGTCATTGCAGTCGACACCGAAGAGTCGGCTCCAGTAGCCAGCTCCTTGAAGCCTGGTGCAAGCCAGGAAAACGGAACAGAAGAACAAGCAGACATTGCAAGCGACACGGCCGCTGACGAGGCGGAGGAGAACTGATGGGTCAGAAGATCAATCCGTACGGATTCCGTCTCGGAATCACCACCGACTGGAAGTCGCGTTGGTTCAGCGAGCGTGACTATAAGCAGTACCTCACGGAAGACTGGACTATCCGCCAGGAAATCATGACGCTGCTCGAGTCGGCTGCTATCAGCCGCATCGAGATCGAGCGCACCCGTGACAAGCTCCGCGTCGATGTGCACACTGCCCGTCCGGGCATCGTCATTGGTCGCCGTGGCGCCCAGGCTGACGAGCTCCGTCAGATGATCACCAAGATCACTGGCAACGGCAAGATTCAGCTCAACATCGTCGAGATCAAGAACCCCGAACTCGATGCTGCGCTGATCGCCCAGGGCGTTGCTGACCAGTTGGTCAACCGCATTGCCTTCCGGCGTGCCATGAAGCGGGCCGTGCAAAACGCACAGCGTGCGGGTGCCCTCGGTATTCGGGTGCAGTGCTCGGGTCGTCTCGGTGGCGCCGAGATGAGCCGTACCGAGTGGTACCGCGAAGGCCGTGTGCCGTTGCACACCCTGCGTGCCGACATCGACTACGGGTTGCGCGAAGCAAAGACCAGTTCCGGCCGTGTTGGCGTCAAGGTGTGGATCTACAAGGGCGACATCCTCCCGTACAAAAAGATCAACGACGATAAGATCCAGCGCGAAGCTGCGATGGCTGTCGGCGAGACCTCCGGCGCTGCGCTGGCACCCCGCAAGGTTGTGTCTTCCGGCGGCCCGAAGGCCGTTCACTCCGAAGCCGGAGCTGGCGCCCCTGAGGCGCAGCCGCTGGTGAAAGAAGCTGATCCGGAACTCGAGAAGTTGCTCGACGAAGAAGAAGCCATCGCCAAGCGCACCGCGCTCGGCGAAACGAACGAATCGCCGCGGCTCCGCGGCTCGGACTGAAAGGGAGCTTGACCAATGTTGATGCCCCGTAAAGTCGCGCACCGCAAGCACCATCGCGGCCGCACCAAGGGACAAACGAAGGGTGGCTCAGGCCTCCACTTCGGTGAGTACGGCATTCAAGCTCTCGAGCCGGGTTGGATCTCGGCCCGTCAGATCGAAGCAGCTCGTATCGCGATGACCCGTGCTATCAAGCGCGGTGGCAAGGTTTGGATCAATATCTTCCCGGACAAGCCAGTCACGAAAAAGCCGGCCGAGACCCGCATGGGTTCCGGCAAGGGCAACCCCGAATTCTGGGTGGCCGTCGTGAAGCCAGGTCGGACCATGTTCGAACTCTCGTACCCCGACGAAGAGACCGCGAAGCTGGCCCTCAACAAGGCCATCCAGAAGCTGCCGATCAAGTGCCGCATCATCACCCGTGAGGAGCCGATCTAGTGGCGAAGAAGAATCAACTCGCTGAACTCTCGATGGGTGAACTCATCGAAGAGTTGCAGGCCACCAAGCAGGAAGCGCTCAACCTGCGCTTCCGCAACGCAACCGGCCAGCTCGAGAACACTGCCGAAATCGGCAAGGTTCGCAAGCAGGCCGCCCGCATCAACACGCTGATCCGCTCGAAAGAAATCGAAGCGGCCGAGGCAGGGAACTGAGCCCCATGAGTGAAGCAGTGGAAAACACCACAGAACAGACCCTCGAGCGCACCGCTCGCAAGGTGCGTGAAGGCACCGTTGTGTCGAACAAGATGGACAAGACCGCCGTTGTGGCCATTGTCTCTCGTGTTCCGCATGCCAAGTACAACAAGATGATCCTTCAGACCACCAAGTTGTACGCCCACGATGAGACCAACGACGTCAACATTGGCGACAAGGTCCGCGTGATGGAGACCCGTGCGCTCAGCAAGAAAAAGCGCTGGCGTGTCATCGATGTGTTGGAGCGTGCCAAGTGATTCAGCAAGAAAGCCGTCTGCGTGTTGCAGACAACAGTGGAGCCAAAGAAGTGCTCTGCATTAAGGTCCTCGGTGGCACCCGCCGTCGCTACGCCTCGATTGGCGACATCTTTGTCGCAACGGTCAAGGACGCGATGCCTGGTGCCGGCGTGAAGAAGGGCGAAGTCGTCAAGTGCGTCGTCGTCCGGACCAAAAAAGAAAAGCGTCGTCCCGACGGCAGCTACATCCGTTTCGACGAGAACGCAGCCGTCCTCATCAAGGACGACATGACGCCTCGAGGCACTCGTATCTTCGGCCCAGTCGGCCGTGAGCTGCGCGACCGCAAGTTCATGCGTATCGTCTCACTCGCGCCGGAGGTGTTGTGATGAAGCTCCGCAAGGGTGACACCGTTCAAGTCATCACCGGCAAAGACAAGGGCAAGCAGGGCGAAATCGACAAGGTTTTCCCGAAGTCCAACAAGATCATCGTGCACGGCGTCAACACGGCGTCCAAGCACAGCAAGCCGTCCCGTGCCAACGAGCAGGGCGGAATCATCGAGAAGGACATGCCGTTCGACGTCTCCAATGTGATGCTCGTTCACGGTGGCAAGACCGTCCGTCTCGGTTACAAGGTGAAGGACGATGGCACCAAGGTGCGCATCGCTCGTCCGAGTGGAGTCGAAGTCTGATGACTGACGTAACGACTGACGTAATGACGAGCCCGGCAACCCTGCCCCGGCTCAAGGCGCGTTACAACGACGAGATCGCTGCTGCGCTCAAGACTGAGCTGGGCATTGACAACGTCATGGAAGTGCCGAAGCTCGAAAAGATCGTGATCAATATGGGTGTTGGGCGTGCAGCCGGACAACCGTCGCTGATCGAAGCTGCTGTCGCTGACCTCACAGTCATTGCCGGTCAGAAGCCGATCATCACGAAGGCCAGCAAGTCGATCGCAAACTTCAAGTTGCGTGAAGGCCAGGCCATCGGTACGAAGGTCACCCTGCGCGGTGACCGGATGTGGGAATTCCTGGATCGATTGATCTCGGTTGCCATCCCCCGTATTCGAGATTTCCGCGGCCTGCCGGCACACAGCTGGGACGGCAACGGCAACTACACGTTCGGCCTGTCCGAACAGACGATGTTCGCTGAGATCAATCCCGACAAGGCTGATCATCCCCGCGGCATGGACATCACCATCGTCACGACTGCCAAAAGCAACGAAGCAGGCAAAGCCCTCCTCGACGCTTACGGTTTCCCCTTCAAGAAGGGCGCTGACGCAGACAACGAGCCACGCAAGAAGCGTCGCAAGGGCGCCGCTTTCGGCGGCCAGAAGAGCAAGTGAGCTGAACCATGGCTAAAAAAGCACTGATCAACAAGGCAAACGCGAAGCCGAAGTTCAAGGTTCGCGCCTATACCCGTTGCAAACGCTGCGGTCGTGCCCGTTCCGTCTATCGCAAGTTCGGTCTCTGCCGTGTGTGTCTGCGAGAGCTCGCACATGCCGGTGAGATCCCGGGCCTGACGAAGTCGAGCTGGTGAGGAGTTACAAATGCTGACAGATCCCATCGCAGACATGCTGACCCGAGTTCGCAACGCGAACACGGCCAAGCACGACGAGGTTCCCATGCCGTCGTCAAAGCAGAAGGTTGCCCTCGCTGTTGTCCTCCAGAAGGAGGGCTACATCACGAGCTTTGAGACAACGCCGTCGCCTCGTGGCGTCGGTGAAACGCTCACCATCATTATGAAGTACAGCGAAGACCGTGATCGCACGATCATGGGCCTCCGCCGCATTTCGACCCCCGGGCTGCGGGTTTACCGCAGTTCCACCGATGTACCTCGTGTGCTCGGTGGCCTGGGTGTCGCTGTCCTGTCCACCAGCAAGGGGCTCATGACCGACCGGGAAGCGCGCAAGCGCAAAGTCGGCGGCGAAGTCCTCTGTTACGTCTGGTAAGGAACCACTCATGTCACGAATTGGACAAGCACCGATCGCGGTGCCTGCGGGCGTCGATGTCAACATTGTCGGAACCCACATCACGGTGAAAGGTCCGAAGGGCTCACTTGATCGTGAGATCCCCGGCGGCATCACCATCGACGTCAACGGCGACACGCTCACGTGTGTTCGTCCCAACGACGAGCACAAAAGTAAGGCGTTGCACGGCTTGGTCCGCAGCCTCGTCAACAACATGGTTCTCGGCGTCACCGAGGGGTTCAAAAAGGAACTCCAAATCGTCGGCGTTGGTTACCGAGCCGAAGCGCAGGGCAAAGACATCCGGCTCAGCCTCGGCTTCAGCCATACCATCGACGTCAAGGCGCCCGAGGGGATCTCGTTTGAGCTCCCGGCCCAGACACAGGTGATCGTGTCCGGGATCGACAAGGAAATGGTCGGCCAGGTGGCCGCCAACATCCGTAGCCTCCGCAAGCCTGAGCCGTACAAGGGCAAGGGCGTCCGGTACCTCGGCGAACGCGTCGTCCGCAAGGCCGGCAAGGCAGGAAAGAAGTAGTTATGACGAAAGTCGCACAAGCACGCCGCAACGGACGCATCCGTCGCCACCGCCGTGTACGCAAAAAGATCCACGGCACAGCGGCACGTCCCCGTCTCGCAGTGTTCCGTTCGAACAAGCACCTCTCGGTGCAGGTCATCGATGACGATGCTGGCACAACGCTTGCGTCTGCAACGACTAACGAGGCCGAGCTGCGTTCAGCAGGGACGGGTTCGAGCGTCGAGGCCGCTACCAAGATTGGCGTGCTCATCGGCGAGCGAGCCAAGGCTGCTGGTATTGAAAAGGTCGTCTTCGACCGCGGTGGCTTCGCCTACCACGGCCGCATCGCAGCCGTTGCATCCGCCGCACGTGAAGCAGGACTGGAATTCTGATGGCTTTTGGAAACAACAACCGTGATGGTCGGGGCGAGAACCGCCGCGAGGATCCCGATGGTTTGCGTGAATCACGCGTCATCACCATCAATCGCGTCGCCAAGGTCGTCAAGGGCGGTCGTCGCTTCTCTTTCACCGCTCTCGTGGTGATTGGTGACGGCAACGGCAAGGTCGGCCTCGGCTATGGCAAGGCGAAGGAAGTGCCTTTGGCGATCCAGAAGGGCACCGAGGAAGCTCGTCGGAACCTGTTCGAGGTGCCGATGGCCGGATCGACCATCATCCACCCCGTGCTCGGCCAGACCGGCGGCGCACGGGTGATGATGAAGCCGGCAGCAACCGGTACCGGCGTCATCGCCGGCGGTGCTGCTCGCGTTATTCTTGAAGAGGCTGGCGTCCACGACGTGTTGTCGAAGTCGCTTGGCTCGGCCAACCACATCAACGTTGCTCGTGCGACGATTCAGGGCCTCAAGTCCCTGCAGCGTCCCGACGAGATCGCGGCTCGCCGCGGCCTGACGCCCGAAGAGTGCATCCCCAAGGGTCTGCTCAATGCATACAACGAACGTAACAAGAAGCCTGCAGTTGATTCCTCCACAGAGAAGGAAGCCGCCTCGGCTGAAGTTGGAGCTACATCATGAGTGCAATTCATGTGAAGCAGATCAAGTCCGCTATCGGCACCAAGCCCAAGCACCGCGGAACACTGCGTGCGCTCGGTCTTGGCAGGATCGGCAACACCAACACACTTCCTGACCGTCCGGAGATTCGTGGCATGATTGCCCGAGTTCCGCACCTCATCGTTGTGACTGAAAACGTCACGGAAGAGAGCTGAACATGAAGGTTCATGACCTCGCACCCGCACCCGGGTCGAACAGGAGTCGCAAGCGCAAGGCGCGCGGTACCGGCGGCAAGGGCGGCAAGACCGCTGGCCGTGGCTCCAAGGGCCAGCGCGCCCGTAACACTGTTGCCCGCGGCTTCGAGGGTGGCCAGACGCCTCTCAAGCAGCGTGTTCCGAAGCTGAGCGGGTTCAACAACCCGTTCCGCGTCGAGTACCAGGCGATCAACCTCCACGCCCTCAACGACCTGGCAGAAAAGGTCGGTTCTGATATCGACCTCGACACGCTTGTCCAGAGTGGCTTGCTCACAAAGGGCGACTTTGCGAAGATTCTTGCTCGTGGTGAAATCACCACCAAGGTCAACGTGCACGCCCACGGAGCTTCGGCCTCGGCTGTCGCAGCCATTGAGGCCGCTGGCGGTTCGGTCACGCTTGTCACGCTTCCCTTCAAGGAAGAAGGCAAGGCCGGTCGTCCTGCAGTGCAGGGCAACCAGTTCGCCAACCGCTAACCGATTTTTTCATCGTCCCTGGCCTGCCGCGCGGAGCTTCTGCTCTTGCTGGTACGGTCAGCGGACGTTTGAATCGCCAGGCGTCCAGACGCCCCACTCGACCGTCACCCCAACCGGGAGCTGTTTCCTTTGATTTCGAATCTCCTGAATATCTTCAAGATTTCGGACCTCCGCAATAAGCTGATGTTCGTCATCTTGATGGTGATCGTGTACCGACTCGGCGTGGCCATTCGAGTCCCCGGCGTCGACGGCATTGCCATTGAGCAGTTGCGTGCCCAGTCGAGCGAGCAGGGAGCCCTCGGGTTCCTCAACTTGTTCTCCGGTGGCGCGTTTGAGTCGTTCTCGATTTTCGCGCTCGGCATCTTGCCGTATATCACCTCCTCGATCATCATGCAGGTGCTCGGAGTCGTCATCCCGAAGCTCGAAGAGCTGCAGCAGGATGGCGCCGTTGGACAACGCAAAATCACGCAATACACGCGCTACGTCACGATCGCTCTGGCCACGCTCCAGTCGACGGGACTTGTCTTCATCTTCGGTACGGGACGAGGCACGGCGTTCTTTTCCGCAGCCAGCGCGGCGCCAACCGTGCCGCTCTTGCCTGACGGCGTCTGGCCGCGCGGCTACCTGATCATTCCGACTCTGGTCGCTGGTACGGCTGTGTTGATGTGGATGGGCGAGATGATCTCGCAACGCGGTATCGGTAACGGGATTTCCATGCTGATCTTCGCTTCGGTTGTGGCCTCGTTGCCGGGCGGCTTCTGGGGCATCCTCCAGCTCAACAAGGTCTTCTGGTTCTTTGCGATGGTGGTCCTGACGCTTGGGATCATTGTGGCGGTGGTGTTTGTCGAGTTGGGCCAGCGACGGATCCCTGTGCAGTTTGCGAAACGTGTCGTGGGCCGACGAATGATGGGCGGCCAAAACACCTACATTCCGTTGAAGGTCAACCAGTCCGGCGTGATCCCGATCATCTTCGCGAGCTCCATTTTGCTCCTCCCCGTCATTGGCTCCAACGTCCTCGGTGGCAGTGGTGGCGAGGGCTGGCGCGGTACCGTCCAGCGATTTGTCGACCAGTACATTGTCAACCCGCAGAACGTGGTCTACATCACAATTCTCGCGCTGATGATCATCGCCTTTGCCTACTTCTACAACTCAATTGCATTTGACCCGATTCGTCAGGCTGACCAGTTGCGCAAGCAGGGTGGCTTCATTCCAGGCATCCGTCCTGGTATGCAAACCGAGAAGTATCTCGGCAAGGCCGTCAACCGCATCACCCTGCCGGGCGCTGTCTTCGTTGCGATCATTGCGATCCTGCCATACATCTTGCTGATCGCTGCCGACGTGAACTCCTTCGGGTTCGCTGGTACCAGTGTGCTGATCGCCGTCGGTGTGGCGCTCGAATTGATGCGCCAGATTGACAGCCAACTCACGCTGCGCAACTACGAGGGCTTCTTGAAGTAGGAGGCGCCTGATGATTCCGGGCGCTCGCCTCATCATTCTCGGCCGACAGGGAGCCGGTAAAGGAACACAGTGTGTTCGATTGTCGCGCCACTTCGTCGTTCCGCACATCTCTACCGGTGACATGCTGCGGGCTGCCGTCCGCGAGGAGACCGAACTCGGCCTGATGGCCAAGGAAGTCATGGATGCTGGCGGTCTCGTTGGCGACGACATCATGATCGGAATCGTGCGTGAACGTTTCGGTGCCGCCGACGCCAGCTCGCGTGGATACATCCTCGACGGCTTCCCACGGACGTTGGCGCAGGCGCTGCAACTCGACGAGATCGCCGCCGAACAGCGGCGCCCAATTGACGTGGTGCTCGACCTGAACGTCCCGCGCGAGATTGTGCTCGAACGCATCTCGTCGCGTCGTGTGTGCCGCGACTGCGGTACGAACTACACAGCAACCGGTAATGACCCGAGCCCGTGGATCTGTGATGTTTGTGGCGGCGATGTGCTGCAGCGTGACGACGACACCGAAGACTCAGTGAACCGTCGACTTGACCTCTACGAAGAGCAGACCTTCCCGCTCGTCAAGCATTTCAGCGACCAAAATCGGCTCGTCGTCATCAACGGCGTCGGCCACCCCGACGCAGTCTTCGCCCGCATGGTGAAGGCGGTCGAAGGCAACCGTATTTAGTTTGTAGTTGGCACACTGATGATGTGAACACCGTCGACTTTGGGCAACTTCCTGATCGACGGCCCGAGCGCGCAACACTTGTCTTCGACGGGTATTGAGGCTTTTGCACACGTAGCGCTCGCTGGATGCGACGTCTCGACAAGCACGATCGGCTCGAGATCGTGGCCTCTCAGGCAAACGGCCAACGCGACAACACCGGCGTGAGCGAGGTCGAGGGTGACGCCGCAGCCTGGACCGTCGCGCACGGTGGAATCAAGGTCGGCGGTGCCCGCGCAATCGCCCTGGCTCTCGCCGTGGGCCGTCAAGCGCAGTGGCCGGTTTTGCCATGGAAGGTCCCTGGTGGATCGTGGCTCCTCGACCAGGCCTACTCGTTAGTCGCAGCCAATCGCCACCGGATTCCTGGGCAGACGCCATGGTGCCTCGAGCACGCCGACGGTTGTGCGCCACGCTCCGACTGAGATTGCCCTGACTTTGCGGTCGCCGTGGCACAATTCCGGGAATGAGTGAACGGGCTCTGCCTTCCTGCTCCGAGCCGTTGAGCTATCAGCCAGCCCTCGACGGCCTCCGCGCTGTTGCCGTGGCAATGGTGATGTGCTTCCATGCTGGCTTTGGTTGGATGGGCGGGGGCTACTTCGGCGTTTCGATCTTTTTTACACTGTCTGGGTTTCTGATCACCACACTCCTGATCGACGAGCGCGAGCGGACCGGGGCTCTCGCCCTCGGATCGTTCATCGCTCGACGGGCGAAGCGACTGCTGCCGGCGAGTATGGCGTGCATCGCGTTGGTGAGCGTGGCGCGGTTGATGGGACAGTTTGACCAAGTACCTGGGTTGCGGAGTCAGTTGCTCGGTGCAACGACGCACGTCTTTAACTGGGTGAAGCTCGACGGGGACACGAGCTACACCGACGTGTTCACCGGCTCGGCAGTCTTTGTGTCGCCCCTCGAGCACTACTGGTCACTCGCGATCGAAGAACAGTTCTACCTTTTGTGGCCGCTCACCGTCGCACTGCTGGCTCGGCGGGTGACGCGATGGTCGATCACCCTCCCGGTGTTGTTCCTCGCTGCTGCGATTGCGACGCCGATCGCAGCGCGGTTCCTCAGCGACAACGCCACGTATTGGGCCACGCCGATGCGTGCCGGTGAACTCTTGGCCGGCGCCGCAGTGGCCGGAGTGTTACGGCGCTGGGGGGTGCCTGCCTGGGCGGGGTTGCTCGCTCTCCCCGTCGCTGCGGCGCTCGCCACGCTGGCCGTCGTTCTGCCCACCGCGTCTGGGCCCGCATATGCCGGGTTGTTCGCTCCGCTCGCTGCGCTTTCAGCAGTCATGCTGTGGAGCTTGCAGGTCGCAGGCCCTGTGCGCCGAGCGCTGTCCAGTCGGCCACTGGTCCAACTCGGCCAGATCAGCTACGGCGTCTATCTTTTCCATTGGCCCGTCTTTGTCTGGCTGCGCCAGCAGGGATGGTCCCTGACCGAGCCATGGCGCTTCGTCATTGCGCTGGCTGCAACGTTGGCGATCGCTGCGGCGTCATTCGTGTTGATCGAACGGCCGGTCCGCTCAGCTTCCTGGCCGGTCCGGAGCACGATTCGTGGAGCTGCTGGCGCCATGCTCGTCGCCGGGCTCACCGTCGCCGTTCTCCCGTTCTCGAGGGGCTTCCTTGAGGCGGACCCGGCCATCCTTGCGTCGGCATCCGCCGAGCCGCTCGATTCGCTTGCTCCTCTTCAGCCGACGGCCCCCGTGACGCTGCCTGACTTCGCGTCGGTCGAGCTTGCTGATTTCGGGGCCCAGATTCCGATCCAAGCGATCGTCATTGCCGATACGGCCGAAATGCTCGGCTCGGCCATTGACGTTGCACCGGCCGTGGTGGCCAAACCATTTGTTCTCGACGAGCCTCTCGGCCCGCCGTTGTCGCGGCCGGTTCGGTTGCTGACGGTTGGCGATTCGACGGCGTTTTACCTGGGCCAAGCGTTGGCCGAGTGGGCACTTGACCATCGGGAGTACGCCACTTCCGACCTGCTGTGGTGCCAGGGCTGCGGTGTGCTGAGGGGCGGGGAGGTGACGAGCTGGGATGACACATTGTTGGCGGTTCGAAGCAGGGAAATGTTTGACGTCGACCTCCCGTCAATGGTCGCGCGAATCCAGCCTGACGTGGTTGCTCTGATGGTCACCGTGGTCGACGTCGCTGATCGCCAGTGGGCAGTTTCGGAAGGCCCACTGGAGCCGACTGACGCCCGGTACGTGGCGCGTCTCGCAGCGCGTTATCGCAGTACGGCGCTCGACCTTCTCGACCTGGGCGTCGGTCGCGTCGCGCTCATTGCCCCCCCGCCCGCAGTTGACTTTGTGGCGCACTCTGTCGCTTTCACAGCCGAGCGTTGGGTTGGCCTCCGTGCTGCGCTCGACCTGGTTGCCTTGGAACTTGCGCCGGAGGTGGCAGTCGTTGACCTGGCGGGGTGGGCGGATGCTGCAGGAGTGACCAACGACCTCGACTGGCGCCCCGATGGCACCCACCTGACAGAGCGCAGCGCCCGAGCGGTCGTCGAGCGATGGCTCGGTCCAATTCTGATTGGCCACGCGGTCTGAGCGGAGTGGTTCCGAGCCGAAGAATCAGTGTGCCGTCGTTCATACTGGGTGCGTGACGGAGACGGGCGAGACAGAGGGTGACGTGAAGCAGCCGTCTGCTCGTCGCCGTGGTCGTCCGCCGGCAACGGACTCGGCTGACACGAAGCGGGCCATTCTCGACTCCGCTCGACGGCTGTTCGCCGAACGCGGATATGGCGCGGTGACCAACAAAGACGTGGCCACAGCGGCCGGCATCACCACTGGCGCCCTGTATCACTATGTCGAATCGAAGCTCGATTTGTATCTCGAGGTCGACAGGGACATGCAGCGCACGATCTATACGCGTTTCCAAGATGCCGTCGGGAGCTCCGACAACTTCCTTGGCAAGCTGACAGCGGTGCTTGAGGCGTCGCATCAAATGGGTGTTGAAGATCCGTCGTTGGCGGGATTTGTTGGCGCGGTTCGAACCGACACCCGCCGCCATCCTGCAGTTGCCGAGCAGCTTGCTCGCTACGCCGAAGCACGTGAGCAATTCTTCGTTGACATCGTCGACGTCGGAATTGCCACAGGCGAGATCACGCCGCTCGCCAAGCCGGCCATGGTCGAATTCGTGCGCACCGTGCTGATCGGGTTGACCGAAACAGTCGGCATGTCGCCAGAACAGCATCGCCGAGCTATCGATGCCGTGACCGGCCTGCTACGCGGCACCATCTTCACCCCGTTGAGCTCAGAGGACGCGACAGTCGTTTGACTGCCGGTTGGTTGCCGGTTGGTTGCCGGTGGGTTGATGGTTGGTTGACGGTGGTTTCGGTGGCGCTGGTGTGGATGTCTGCCCGAAACCTCACGCCAGCACCGAACGTGTGCGCGACCTGGCGGCCGATATCACAGGTCACAGCGAAGTCCGCGGCTTTCGCGCTTCGGTTCGCGAAATGCGCCGCTACCATGGCACGCCGGTCTGCCCGCAGGCCGCGCGAGCGTGCCTGTGCGCACGGTCGTGGTGAATGCATGAAAATCAATCGCCCGGATCCACACAGGTGAGGAGAATCCCCTGCCAAAGCCAAAGGAAGATGCGATCGTGCTCGAGGGCGTGATCCTCGAATCACTTCCGAACGCCATGTTCAAGGTCAAACTTGAAAACGACCACGCAGTATTGGCTCACATCTCCGGAAAGATGCGGATGCACTACATCCGTATTCTCCCTGGCGACAAAGTGCAGGTGGAACTCACCCCCTACGACCTCACCCGAGGCCGTATTACGTACAGGTACAAGTAGAGAGAAACCATGAAAGTACGACCCAGCGTCAAAGCAATGTGCGACAACTGCAAGGTGATTCGTCGCCATCGCCGCATCATGGTCATCTGCACCAACCCCCGTCACAAACAGCGTCAAGGCTGAACAGGAAGCACGGTTAGAAGAACAATGGCACGTATTGCTGGCGTCGACATCCCCCGCGAAAAGCGGCTGGAAATCTCGCTCACCTACATCTTTGGCATTGGTCTGCCCACATCGCAGACCCTGTGCGCAGCACTCGAACTCGATCCCAACACCAAGGTGTCGAATCTGACCGAGGACGAGGTCAACAAGATCCGTTCGTACATCGATCAGAACCTCAAAATTGAGGGAGACCTGCGTCGCGATGTGCAGGGCGACATTAAGCGCAAGATCGAGATCGGCTGCCTCCAAGGCATCCGGCACCGCAAAGGCCTGCCCGTCCGTGGGCAGCGCACGCACACCAACGCTCGCACCCGTAAGGGTCCGAAGCGCACGGTTGCAAATAAGAAGAAGGCAGTGCGCAAGTAATGGCTAAGCAGACCGCAGCTCGTCGCCCTCGTAAGCGCGACCGCAAGAACGTCACCACTGGTGTCATCCACATTAAGTCGACGTTCAACAACACGATCGTCTCGATCACTGACCCGCAGGGCAATGTCATTGCCTGGGCATCGTCCGGTGCCGTGGGTTTCAAGGGCAGCCGCAAGAGCACGCCCTTCGCCGCACAGTTGGCCGCCGAGAAGGCCGCCCGCGCCGCTCAAGAGCACGGCCTGCGCCGCGCTGAAATTCAGGTGAAGGGCCCGGGTTCGGGCCGCGACACCGCCGTCCGTTCCATCCAGAACACTGGCATCGAGGTCATCTCGATCAAGGATGTCACCCCTGTTCCGCACAATGGCTGCCGCATGACCAAGCGTCGGCGCGGCTAGAGAAAAGAAGCGACTGAATCATGGCTCGTTACACCGGACCCAAGCTGCGCATCTCGCGTCGGCTGGGCGTCAACATCTTCGAAAACGAAAAGGGTCGGACCGTTCTTGAGCGCCGTCCGTTCCCGCCCGGCCAGCACGGCCGCACGCGTCGTCGAGGCAACTCTTCTGAGTACCTCGCACAGATGCAGGAGAAGCAGAAGGCCAAGTACATCTACGGTGTGCTCGAGCGTCAGTTTAAGAAGACCTACGAAGAGGCTAACAAGCTTCAGGGTCCGACAGGTGAAATCCTGTTGCAGCTCCTCGAGCGTCGTCTCGACAACATCGTGTACCGCGCTGGCTGGGGTTCGACCCGCCCCCAGGCACGTCAGTTCGTCAATCATGGCCTGATCCTCGTCGACGGCAAGCGTGTCGACATTGCCAGCTTCCGCGTCAAGCGGGGCCAGGTCATCTCCCTGTCCGCCAAGGCTGAGAAGATGATCGTTGTGCAGCACAACCGTGACACGCTCGATCGCAACCTCGTTGGCTGGCTCGAAGCTGGTGAAGGCGGCAAGCAGGTCACCGTGCGCACGCTCCCCGAGCGCGAACACATCGACGTGCCGGTCCGCGAGTCCCTCATCGTCGAGCTCTACTCCAAGTAGTCAGCTCGCCGCCGGATGTCCCGGCGCCTTGTATCTAGATATTTCTGTAACTCTCGAATACTGCAGTTGAAAGGCCCCGGCACCCATGCTCGTCATGCAGCGTCCCTCCATCGAAGCCCTCGGCGAAGAGTCGAACAACCGTCAGCGGTTTGCTGTCGGCCCGCTCGAGCCCGGCTTCGGCCACACGCTCGGCAACTCACTCCGTCGTACCCTCCTTTCGTCGATCCCCGGAGCCGCCATCGTGTCGGTCCGCTTCGACGAAGCACTGCACGAGTTCGACACGATCGGTGGCGTCACTGAAGACATCACCGACATCATCTTGAACTTGAAAGATGTCGTCGTCACCTGCCTGTCCGAAGAAGCTGTCACCCTGCGTCTCGACGCTCGCGGCGCCGCAGTTGTCACCGCTGGCGACATCGAGTGCCCGGCTGACGTCGAAGTGCTCAATAAGGACCTCCACATCGCAACACTCAACGCGAAAGGCCGCCTGGCCATCGACCTCACGGTCGAGCAGGGTCGTGGCTATATCTCGTCGAACCGCGAAGAAGAGAACCGCATCATCGGTGTTATCCCGATCGATGCAATCTTTAGCCCGGTCCGCCGTGTGTCCTTTACGGTGGAGCCGACTCGTGTCGAGCAGGCCACCAACTACGACCGCCTCGTCATGGAAATCGACACCGACGGTTCGATCAGCCCAGCCGAAGCACTTGCCTCGGCTGGCGCCACACTGCAAGCTCTGAGCGAACTCGTTGCTTCGATGAGCGATGAGCCGCAAGGTCTCGAGCTCGGCGAAATCGTTGACAACACGGTGTCGTCGCCTGACCTCGATCTGCCGATCGAAGACCTCGACCTTTCCGAGCGTCCGAACAACTGCCTCAAGCGGGCACAGGTCAACACAGTGGGCGAATTGCTCACCAAGACCGAAGACGACCTGCTCAACATCACCAACTTCGGCCAGAAGAGCCTCGACGAAGTGAAGGCCAAGCTCGACGAGCGTGGCCTCCAGCTTCGCGGCTGACGGTCACCCAGCCGGAACGTAAGAAACGGAATCTGAATCATGCCCACACCCCGCCGCTCACGTCGCTTCGGTAGCTCTGCAGCCCACCAGCGTCTCATGATGGCCAACCTCGCAGCGTCACTGTTCGCGGCCGAGGCCATCACCACCTCCGAAGCGAAGGCGAAGCACCTCCGCCCGATTGCGGAGAAGCTGATCACCAAGGCCAAGAAGGCTCAGGAAGAGGGCCCGATGCAGGTCCACCGGATCCGTCAGATCCAGGCTTTCCTCGGCGACCGCGAGATGACCTACAAGCTGGTCCACGAGGTGGCGCCCCGCTACATGGAGCGTCCGGGTGGCTACACCCGCATCCTCAAGATGGGCACACGTCACGGCGATAACGCCGAGATGGCCCGCATCGAACTCGTCTGAGTTCACACACAATCGAATGAATGAAGGCCTACGGGCATGATGGAGCCGGGCGTACTGGGGCGAGAGCTACGTAACGTCCGGCTCCTCGTCGCGTACGACGGCACTGATTTCCGTGGCTTTGCCCAGAGCGATGGCGTCAGGACGATCATGGGTGTGCTCACCGAAGCAGTCGCCCGGATTACACGGATGCCCGCCGAATCGCTCGAACTCGTCGGCTCTGGCCGCACTGATGCCGGTGTGCATGGCTGGGGCCAGGTCGTCAACGGATTGATTCCCGCCGATACCGATCTGCACCGATTGACGGCCAGCATCAACGCGCTACTCCGGCCCGAAGTTTCGGTGCGCGGGCCCGAGTGGGCCGACCCTGATTTCTCCGCTCGATTCTCGGCGACGTCGCGCACGTATCGCTACGCCATCTGGAACGACCGATCCCTGAACCCGCTGCTGTCCCGTCACGCTTGGCATCTCGGGCCACCGCTTGATGTCGATGCGATGAACGAGGCGGCGCTTGATCTCCTCGGCGATCATGACTTCTCGTCGTTTTGCCGCAAACCGAAGCCGGGACCCGGGTACTACGAGCCATCGATGAAGCGAACATTGCAGCTGGCACAGTGGACCCGTGAACCGTGGCACGACCTGAACCCGTCACCGCTGCTGCGCTTTGAAGTCACGGCCACGTCGTTCTGTCATCAGATGGTCCGCAGCATCGTCGGCACGCTCGTAGATGTCGGTTTCGGACGCCTCACCGCCGACTCGATGCCAGCGATTCTCGCTGAACACCACCGCAACGCTGCCGGCCAGGTCGCCCCGCCCCACGGCCTCACCTTCCATGGCGTTAGCTTCCTTGGCACCCGCTGGGACGCCCGAGCCTGAAACGGGATCAGCGGAACGGGACCGTCTCAGATCAGGTGCGGAGGGGGGCGGGGCGCGGAACGTCGTCAGAGATTGTGGGTGCGATGTTGGGGAGCATCGTCAGCAGCTCATCGGGCGGTACTGCGGGGGAGAATAGCCAACCCTGGAAGGCCTGACAGCCGAGTTCGAAGAGGCGGTCCCGCTGGTACGGGTGCTCGACACCCTCGGCGACGCAGGTGATCCGGAGGCTCTCGCTGAGGCCGATGATCGCTGTGGTCAGATTCGTAGCCGCCGCGTCGACGTCGATGCCGGCAACGAAACGACGGTCGATCTTGACGCCGTCGACCGGCAATTCAAGCAGGTGCGACAGGCTGGAGTAGCCGGTGCCGAAGTCGTCAATCGACACGTGTGTTCCGGCCCGCCGGAGTTGGTTCATGTTGGAGAGCGAAATGGCGCTGGGAGCGAGTAGGTCAGTCTCGGTGATCTCGACGACCATCTGTCTGGGTCGCACCTTCAGGCCTGCGCAGTGGTTCAAGAAGGAATGGCCGAACGACAGCGAGGCAATCATCTTGGGGTTGACATTGACGTGTACTGCAATGCCTCCGTGACCAGCCCGGTCGAGGCGATGTGCGAATTGCAGCGCCATTTCCAGCACACGATCGTCGACTGCTTCAGCGAGTCCGGCCATCTGCGCGAGTGGCAAAATCTCACCGACGCCGAGCACGCCGCGGACGGGGTGGACCCACCGGACGAGCGCCTCGACAGCCGTCACCGTGCCCCGCACGTCGACGATGGGCTGGAAGAAAGGCTGAATCTGGCCATTATCGAGAGATGCACGGAGTTGATCGAGCTGCGCGCGGCGCTCGTTGATCGCATCGAATGAGATGCCGCCGGATTCGGGATCCGTGTTTCGCTTGATCGACATCAACTCATTCGAAGCGCTGACGAGGAGGGAATCGAGCGCTCTGGGTGTCGGATCGAATGCCGTGGCGGTGCGGATCGCAAAGTTGACCTCTTGGTCTTCGAGAATGATCGATTGGCCAACTTCGCGCTGGACCCGTTCGCGCAACTCTTCGACCGTCCCGACGCTCGAGGAACGAATGGCCAAGACGAACTCGTCGCTGCCGACGCGGGCGGAGATCAGACCCGGCAAGCGAACGTTGTCGATTCGTTCGGCTACAGCAGAAATCACTGCGTCACCGACCGGCTCACCGTACAGCTCGTTAATCGAACGGAAATTCACGATATCGACCACCAGAATGCCAAGGCCACCGCCGTCAGCCAACATGGCTCGGGCCGCCTGCATGAAGCCATCTCGGTTGAGGAGCCCCGTGCGGTTGTCGTGAAATGCAAGGAAGTCGACGCGTTCGCGAGCATCGACGAGTGCTGAGGCGATCCGTCCACTGACGATGTAACCGTTGACCGTTGGATCGTCGAGCAAATTGTTCACGGTGAATTCCCAAACCTGGTGGACGCCGTCGCCGGAACGTAGCCGTGCCTCGAAGTCGCTGGAGGCGTTCGGGGGGGGTTGTTTGCACTCGTTCGTGGACACGGTCGCAGTCGTCCGGGTGGAGGTACGAGACGAATGGCTGGCTCCGCATGAGCTCCGGGTCATGGCCGAGCAGGCGAGTGGCGGCACCGTTGATCGAAAGGACCAGCCCGTCTTGCGAGAGCAGCGTGACCATTCCTTGCATGTTGTTCATGACGGACCGGAGCATGTCGACGTCACCCTGGTCGAAGTCGAGTTGGTGACGATCAGTCGTGTCGCGAGCGACGATGACGATGAGGTCCTCGCCGGCATCGGATTGCTGCATGGCGGCGCGCAACTCAAGGTTGATCCATGTGCCGCGACCGTGGCGTGCACGAATGCGGAGCAGTTGGCCAGATTTCTTGCTGGTCGCGGTGTCCATCAAGACAGCGACCAGATTCAGATCATCCGGATGGACGAGGAGGAGTATCGATGTGCCAACCACAGCAACCAAATCCCAACCGAGAACTTCAGTCGCTCGCTCGTTCGCGTAGTGCACCACGCCAGATGTGTCGATTGCGAGGACCGGATCGCCCAGCGCTTCGATCGACGGACTGGACGGGACGGACGGCGCGTCCGTGGCGTTCATCGTGCGCCTGGATCGCCCCGACGGGGACTGACCTGGTGCGGATTTTCTTGGAACATCGTGACTCATGGCGACCTCACATGAAATGTACTCGCTGAGCAAGAAGTGAGTTGGTTCCACCGCGACGAGCACGTGCGCCTGCACCCTGTTCTGATCGCAGGGTGAACATGGTGGAATATGCCAGACCACCTGGCCGTTGATCACGATATGGATGGTTTACGTATCCTCATCGCATCGACGCCGGTCGGTGCGCTTGGCTCAGGTATCGGTGGCGGCGTCGAGCTGACATTACACAACCTCGTGTATGGCCTCGGTTTGCGGGGGCACCACGTGGAAGTGGTGGCGCCAACGAACTCGCTCTACGTGGGCGAGCGAGTCCATCAGATCGATGGAGTGCTGCAGGCCAGTGCCCAAGGACTTGGTCGAGGGGCCTCGACAGCGTTGCCGGCGGGCTCGGTACTCGAAGCAATGTGGTCACACATTGCTTGTCTCCAACACGAGGCCGATGTGATCATCAACCTTGCCTACGACTGGTTGCCCTACTACCTGACGCACTTCCTTGATGTCCCGGTGTTGCACGTGGTGTCGATGGGTTCACTCAGCGATGCGATGGACCACGTGATCACGGAGGTCGAGCGGCTGCACCCGGGTCGCCTGGCAGTCCACAGTGCGGCGCAGGCTGCGACATTTCCTGACCCAAGCATCTTCCGGGTTGTCGGAAATGGCATCGTGGCTGAGCGGTACGACGTTCAGTTGACGGTGCCCGACGACGCCCCACTTGGCTTTGTCGGTCGAATTTCACCTGAAAAGGGGCTCGAAGATGTTGCTGAGCTGTCGGCGCGGACCGGACAGCGGGTGCTCGTCTGGGGGATGCTCCAAGATGAGGCGTACTGGCATCGGATCCAAGCCGACTACCCGCAGGCGAACCTCCAATACCAGGGGTTCCTGCCGACCGACGACCTGCAGGCGCAGCTGGGTGCGTGTGCGGCACTGGTGATGACACCCAAGTGGGTGGAGGCATTCGGCAATGTGGCGGTCGAGGCCATGGCGGTTGGTGTTCCGGTGATCGCGTACGACCGTGGCGGCCCGGCCGAGATCGTCGACGACGGTGTCACCGGTTTCGTGGTTCCGGCCGACGACATCGAGGCGCTCGTCGCAGCGGTCGAGCGTGTCGGCGAAATCGACCGTGCTGCATGTCGGCAGCGGGTTGACGACGAGTACTCGTCGGTCGCGATGGCTGATCGGGTGCTGGCGTGGATTGATGATGTCCTTGCCGCAACTGTGCGTGTGTGACGCGCGCACGTTGGCTCCCTCAGACGCACGCCGTATCATTGCGCGGTTCCGTGGACCAGATCGCTTGCGCGATCTGCCCTTGGATGCTGCACCTGCAGTCGGATCCACTTCGAATCGAGACGAGCAAACGGCCATGGCCACATACACACCGAAAGCAAGCGAAATCACCCGCGACTGGCACGTCGTCGACGCGGAGAACATGGTCCTCGGACGCATGGCCACCGAAGTCGCCCGCCTCCTGCGCGGTAAGCACAAGCCGATCTTCGCCCAGCACATGGACACGGGCGACCACGTCATCATCATCAACGCCGACAAGGTCATCATGACCTCGGATAAGGCCAACCGCCAGATGATCTATACCCACTCGGGTTACCCGGGCGGTATTAAGAGCGAGTCGTTCGCTCACTTCCACGCACGCAAGCCCGCCGACGCAGTCCGTCGGTCGATTCGCGGCATGCTCCCCAAGGGCCCGCTCGGCCGCCAGCAGCTCACGAAGCTCAAGGTGTACGCAGGCCCGAACCATCCGCATGGGTCGCAGTCGCCCAAGACATTCGAAATCGCTGGCGCGAAGCGTCGCTGAGAACAGGACACAGAACAATGGCAACAGTACCCCTGACCCAAACCACCGGCCGCCGCAAGCGCGCCGTCGCCCGTGCCCAGCTTCGGCCCGGCACTGGCCAGTTCCTGATCAACGGCAAGGCACTCGACGTGTACTTCCCGACAGCGGCCTCGCGGATGGTCGTCACGGAGGCCCTCACGGTCACCGAGACCACCGAGTCGTATGACATTACGGCGAGGATCCATGGCGGCGGCATTAGCGGCCAGGCCGGTGCACTGCGCATGGCTATCGCTCGTTCGCTGCTCGAACTTGATCCCGAGAGCCGTGGCACGCTGAAGTCGGCTGGTCTGCTTACTCGCGACTCCCGTAAGAAGGAATCCAAGAAGTACGGCCTCAAGAAGGCTCGTAAGGCACCTCAGTTCACTAAGCGCTGATCGCAGCCTGGCGATGAAATTCGGTACCGATGGCGTCCGTGGCGCCGCCAATACCGAACTCACCGCCGATTTCGCATTGAACCTGGGTCGCGCTGCGGCCCAGGTTCTTTCGCGTCTGGGGGCAGGTTCAGACGACCCAGGTTCGATCGACGGGGCACCTCGCGACATTGTGGTGCTCGGCGGCGACACCCGCGAGTCAACTCCGATGTTCCGCGCTGCGCTTGCAGCTGGGTTCGCCGCTGAGGGCGTCGACGTCATCGACATGGTCACCGCAACCACGCCACTCGTGGCGTTCGAAGCGCAACGGCTCGGCGTGATGGGCGCTGTCATCTCCGCCTCCCACAACCCGTTCGGGGACAACGGCATCAAGCTGTTTGCGCCCGGTGGAACGAAGCTTCCCGACGACGTCGAAGCACAGATCGAAACGGCGCTCGACCAGCTTGGCGATCCCGGCACCTCCATCGGCCGGATCGGTGTTCATCACGACGCGACGCACTACGTCGAACACGTGCTCGCGATGTTGGGCGGCCGCGACCTCAGGGGCATCAAGGTCGTGCTCGACACAGCCAACGGTGCCGGAACTACTGTTGCGCCTGACGTGCTGCGCGCATCAGGCGCCGAGGTGATCGTCATCGCCAACGAGCCTGACGGCCGCAACATCAATGCTGGCTGTGGTGCGACGTATCCGGAATTCGTCGCCGCTGCAGTCCTTGAACACGGTGCCGACATGGGCGTCGCCCTCGACGGCGATGCGGATCGGCTGATTGCGGTCGATCACACGGGCACTGTTGTCGACGGCGACCACATCATTGCCATCTGCGCTGCCGATCTACGAGCGCGCGGTCAACTCGCCCACGACACGGTGGTGGTCACGGTGATGACCAATCTGGGTTTCCGTCTGGCGATGGAAGCAACGGGCATCCACGTTGTCGAGACCGGCGTCGGTGACCGCTACGTCCTCGAAGCACTCGGAGCGGGCGGCTACTCGCTCGGTGGCGAGCAGAGCGGACACGTCATTTTTGCCGACCATGCCACGACCGGCGACGGGCTCCTCACTGCGGTGGCAATGATCGACATCGTCAAGCGGTCAGGAACCACGCTCGAAGCAATCGCGTCCCGAGCCATGACTTCTCTCCCCCAGGTACTCGTCAACGTTCGGGTGGGCGAACGGGTTCCAGATGTGGCGGTTCGCCTCCGTGACGAGATCGCCGCTGTCGAAGCCGAACTCGGTGCAACCGGTCGAGTCCTCGTACGGGCGAGCGGCACGGAGCCGTTGATCCGTGTGATGGTTGAAGCAGCGACGGCAGAGCGCGCTCAGGCCGCTGCCGATCAACTCGCAGCAGCCGCCCGCTTACGTTTCAGCTGAGCGGTCACACTGTGCCAGGCACAGTGTGACCGCAACAGATCTGCTGGCCGAGAGGCTGGGGGAGAATCAGCCTTCGGGTGCGTCGTCGACAACGATGTCGAAGAGGGCCACGTCATTGTCGACGCTGGTCACCGTGAGGGTCAGTCCGAAGGTCGTGTCGTCTGTCGTGAGCGTGCAGCGCACTTCGGCGCCGACCTCTCCGGGCAACGCATCGGGACAGTCGACGCTGTCGGGGGCTTGACCGACGGTCTCTTCAAGCTGGGTGGAAACTAATGCTTCCAGGTCGGCGGTGCTCACTGAACCGGAGCCGCACGCAGCGAGCCCGAAGGCAAGGGTGACTGAGATAATGGTAAACGCACGACGTGTAAACATGATTTCCCTTTCCAAGAAATATAGGAGGAGCGAAGTTACCGCTCGCCTGAACTCCTCTCCAACACTTCTGACCTCCTGTTGTCATGTTTGTCCGGAAGCGGTCACTGGTCGACGCACCCCTGCGCAAGTGATCTAAACGGTCACACTGTGCCAGGCACAGTGTGACCGGCGAGCGGTGCTGGCCCTCGGTAGCCTGGCCTGCCTATGTGCGGCATCATCGGCATCGTGAGTCGTCCACCCACGCGTGAGACGCCGACGGCAGATCAAATCCTGGGTGGCCTTGACGCAGCGCTTGCCGCTCGCCCCAACGCACTGGCAGTCGCAGGTGAAGCCGGCGCAGTCAACTCGATGCTCAAGGGGCTCCCGGGCGTCCTCGCGCTCGCAGGCCAGGTCGACCTCCTAGCGTCGATCACCAGCCGGACCGATCAGCTCATGGCCTTCGCTGCTGAGATCGAGTCGAGCCTCGACACGAACGACGCAGGCCTCGACGCCGACGCACTCGAGCGGGCGAGCGCCGACCTGATCACGCTGAAGGATTCTGTGTGGACGATCGCGAACGATCGTCTGCGGACTGTTCGCGAGGTGACTGCGCTTGCCGGCCCGGCAGCGTCGACATCTTCGCTCTCTGGTTACCTGGTCGTCCAGCAGGCGTTCTCGTCGATCGATCGACTCGAAGTACGCGGCCGCGATTCTGCTGGCGTGCACCTGTACGTGTGGGGCCACAACATAGAGGCCGGAGCGCTGTCCACGCTGCTCGCTGACCGCGGTACCGACCCATTGTTTCAGTCGAACTCCGTCGAGGTGTCGGGAGACTCGCTGTCGTTCGTCTACAAGGCCGCTGCCGAGATCGGTGAACTTGGTGACAACACGGCTGCGCTCCGGGCCGACCTCGCAGGTGATGCGCTGCTCCGCCGTGCCCTCCAGTCCCCTGACGCTCGCGTCGCTCTGCTGGGCCACACTCGCTGGGCCAGCGTCGGCATTATCTCCGAGCCGAACGCACACCCGGTCAACTCGGCCGAGCAGGAGATGCCGGGCGGCACCGCAGCTCCCTACGTCGTCGCTGCGCTCAATGGCGACGTCGACAATCACGCCGACCTGCGCGCCGAGCACAGCCTCCGCATCGCTACGCCGATCACCACCGATGCCAAGGTGATCCCGATGCTGATGTCGCGGCATCTCGGCGAAGGCGTTGCGCCGGTCGAGTCGTTCCGTCGAACTGTCGCCGCATTCGAAGGTTCCATTGCGATAGGCGTAGCGACGGCCAGCGCGCCGTCGACACTCTTCCTCGCATTGCGCGGCAGCGGCCAGGGTCTGTACATCGGCCTCGGCGACGACTGCTTCATCGTGGCGAGCGAGCCGTACGGAGTGGTCGAGGAAACCCAGCGTTATGTCCGGATGGACGGCGAGCAGGGCGGCGAGATCGTGATGCTCGATGGCGCTGCTGCCGGCGACCTCGACGGAATTACGCGACTCTCCTACGACGGTGGCGACTTGCCGCTGAGCGACGCTGACATCGCCTATGCAGAAGTGACCACGCGCGACATCGACCGCGGCGATGCACCCCACTTCTTGCTCAAGGAGATCACCGAGTCGCCGAACAGCTTCGCCAAGACCCTGCGCGGCAAGATCACCGGTGAGAGCGACGCGCTGCGCGCAGTCGTTGGCGAGCGAGCGCTCCCTGCAGTAATCCGCGAACGTCTCGCTGACGGCACGATCACTCGCATCCGCGTGATCGGCCAGGGCACCGCAGCGGTCGCCGGCCAAAGCACCGCAGCAATTCTCGACGAGCTCACGGGCTCGGCGCTCGACGTCGATGCGATCACCGCAACCGAGTTGTCCGGTTTCCACATGCGGCTGGACATGAGTGACACGTTGGCGATCGCAGTCAGCCAGTCAGGCACCACCACCGATACGAATCGCACCGTCGATCTCCTACGCGGCCGCGGTGCGATGGTGATCGGCATTGTCAACCGGCGCGGGTCTGACCTGACCGACAAGGCCGACGGTGTGCTCTACACCTCGGATGGCCGCGATGTCGAGATGTCGGTGGCGTCGACCAAGGCCTTCTACGCACAGGTGGCGGCCGGTGCCGTGCTGTCATGCGCAATTGCTGAAGCCGCCTCGCTGGGCGAGCCGAAGCGCCGTCACCAGCTCCTCACGGCGCTCCGCGAACTGCCCGATGCAATGCGCGAGGTGCTCGAACGCCGTCCGGTGATCGCGCAAGCCGCCCGACTCGCTCCGCCGAAGCGCTACTGGGCAGTCGTCGGGAACGGTCCGAACAAGGTCGCGGCCGAAGAGGTCCGAATCAAGCTCAGCGAGCTCTGTTACAAGTCGATGGCGTGTGACTCGACTGAGGACAAGAAGCACATTGACCTCTCCTCGGAGCCGTTAATCCTCGTGTGCGCCGCCGGTTTGGTCGGCTCGACCGCCGACGACGTCGCCAAGGAAGTAGCGATCTTTAAGGCGCATAAGGCGACGCCGATAGTCGTGGCTAACGACGGCGAAACCCGCTACAACGCCGATGCCACGATCTACGTGCCGCCGGTCGACCCGGCGCTCGGATTCATCCTGTCGGCGATGGTCGGGCACCTGTTCGGGTACGAGGCGGCGCTTGCAATCGATGCCTCGGCGCTGCCGCTGCGAGAGGCCCGTGAGGTCGTTGAGCATCTTGCCGGTCGGGTTCTTTCCGGCGACGAATTACTCGAACTCGTCGCCGCCGCCATGCCGCAGCCAGCTGCAGCGTTCCACAACGGGCTGCGCTCAGGTCTGTACGACGGTCATCTCGAAGCGTCGACAGCAGTGCAGCTGTCGCGCATCTTCGATGATGTTCTCGCTGACCGTCCTGTCGAGCAGTATCAGCGACAGACCGGCAAGGTCGGCACGCCGGTGGCACTCATCGACGACCTGGTTGCCGCACTCAGTCGGGCCATCGACGAATTGACGCGGCCCGTCGACACGATCAAGCACCAGGCCAAGACCGTCACCGTCGGTATCTCGCGCAGCGACGAGGGCATCATTGGCCGTCCGCTCGTCCAAGCTGTCCTGAACGCCGGAGCAGGTCGTGACGTTCTCAGCTATCGGACGCTCAAAATCCTCGCTGACCTCGACCCAGCCATCGCTGAAGTTCGCGGGTTCACGCGATACGCCATCGACGGTGACTCGATCTCGGTGATTGACCGAGGTGGCATCTCACTGGAGTTGGAGAGTCGTGTCGTCGGAAATGCCGAGTTGCGCGGCACGAAGCATCGGATTGCTTCCGAACGCGAAGTACTCGTCGCGCAGGGGCGAAGTGACGGTCGCACCGTCATCTTCATCCCTGAAGTGAAGTCCGGTGAGGCTGTTGGAATCACACTGTTGCATGTGGCGTTCCACGAACTGCTCCCTGCCGACGACATGCGCGGCGTGCTCCAGGGCTACGACCGTCGCTACGACCGCCTCGTTGACTGGGTCACCGAAACCGAAGGCAGCTTCGATGACTCGCTGCTCGCCAAGTTGTCCGTGCAGGAACTGCTCGTCGGTCCGATCTCCGACGCCGCCAATTACTGGCGTTCGTGACCCGATGATCGGCATCGGGATCGACGTCGTCGACATTGAGCGGTTTCGCATGTCGCTGCAGCGGACCCCTTCGATGCGGACGCGGCTCTTCACGCCCATCGAACTGGCCTACGTCGAACCTCAGGTCGATCCGGTCCCATCTCTGGCTGCACGGTTCGCTGCGCGCGAAGCTGTCATGAAGGCCTTGGGTCTTGGCCTCGGTGCCTTTGGGTTTCACGAGGTGTGGGTTGAGCGAGCCGAATCGGGTAGGCCGAGCCTGGGGTTCGCCGGCCGAGCTGCCGAACTGTCTGCCAAGGCAGGTGTGACCACCTGGCACCTGAGCCTCACCCACAGTGATCTGGTCGCCGCTGCTTACGTTGTGTGTGAGTAGCTCCTTCGTCGCTCCTCTACGGCTGCGCCGCTCACCTCCTTCGTCGGTGCACACAAGTCTCAGGCCTGCGGCCTGACTCGCTCACGCTCGGGGGACGG
>NZ_JBDNIJ010000220.1:0-7950 GCF_041688325.1 Ilumatobacter sp. | reverse complement strand
GGCATGCCTCACCTGAGACGTTTCATGGCTGTCGCCATGAGCGCACATTCTGGGCGGGTACCCGAGCGCATCCGTGCCGTTATCTCGCACTGCGGTCGGCCGTTCAGGACTGTTGTTATGAGCTGTTCACCGAGTCTCAACGGGCGTGCGCTGCTGCGAGGAATCGGGTCGACATGCCTGCGCTTGAGTACAAGCGCCAGGCGGGTTTGTTGTGGGCGTCGACCATCAGGGCCGCGACTGGTCGTTGCTTCAGTGACAACGCGACCAAGTGATCGGTGATTGCTCGGCCGAGCCCGCGGCCCGAAGCCGGTCGGCGAACGGCGATGCCTGAGAGAAATCCGACATCAGGAGTCGACCACGCCAACGCCCCGACTGCGTCAAGTCCACCAAGGTTGTTACGGATTCCGATCCAACACTCGACGCCAGCGATTCCGGGCAACTCATGAGACCCAGCGAACTCTTCTGAGAGAAGCGCCCGGATGAGAACATCGTCGCTTTCGTCGAGTTGCACAACGTCGTGATCGGCGGATGCCCCGGCTGGAGCGAGTTGGGTTTGCATCCAGCAAAACGGTGGCACCCGAACGAGATTGTTGTCGGCGTTCACGAGAGCGTCGACAAGGCCAGGTTCGCCGATCGGTCGGTAGGTCTTGCCCACGACACGGCGTACTGCCTGAGCAAGTGGGACCAGCGACGTCTCGGCGCCCCAGAGCCCAAGTCGATCGTGCCCCGATCGGTTCGTTCCAGCAACCAGGACAGCGTCACGCAACGGCGACACCCAGGCCTCGAGCCGTGTAGCTCCAACATTCCCCAGCGTCCAGAGAATCATCTCGTCGCTACCAGTGATCTGTCGGACATCATCAATGTCGACCGCTCGATCCATCGTCGGAGCCTCGCACAGTGCCCCGTGCGGTGGCAGATAGCGCTGCCATGTCGTCACTGCCGCCAGAATCCGGACGAGCAATCTGGAGCACATCGACTGTCCGGAAAGTGCCGATCTCGGACGGGTCGCCGGCCAATTCGCGGCCGCGAATATCGAGCGCCTTCGAGGCGTTCGGCATGTGGCGTGCTGGTCGATGCGCAGGTCAGCGTGGGGGCATCCATCGCAGCCACCCACCGTGAGGGTCGGTCACTGCAATGAGTTCGGTGCCGTCTCGTCCGAGGTGAAACTGAGCGTGGCCCGGAGGCTCGGCGATTGGATCAGCGGCCTCTATCCCGGCGATGACCGATGGGCCCTCGTTCGAGAGCCAGACAACGTCGCTTCGACTGTTGACCAGGCTTCGCATCGTCGTTGCGAAGTCGAGGCGGCTTGGTTCGTCGACGTAGGCGAGAACGGCAGAGTGGAACACGACCTTGGTTGCGTCCCGTGGGGCCTCGTCGATCAGGTTGAGCGTCGCGCTGCGTAAGTCTCCTTGATCGATACGCGGCGGATCTGTCGCGACGATCGTTGCTGCGAGATCCAGGCGTTGTCGTCGTTCGTTGTGCTCAGGCCAGATACACGCTCGCAGCCATGCGAGATCTTCGTCGTCAGACACCGATAGCGGGTTCAAGTCGAGACCGGCCCTCCAGGCAACTGTTGGTAGTCGCTGAGGAGGTGGCACCGTGTGGGCTGTCTCGACTGCAATCTCGAGAGCTGAATCGCCGATCTGTTCGCCGTCGTAGCTGTACGCGTAGAGGTCGGGGAAGAGGCACAGCCCGGCTGACGCACCGACCTCGATCAGCGCAATCTCGCCTTTCAGGTCGGCGAGGAGCGGCAGGAAGGCAGCGCATCGTGCGACCTCGTTGGTTTGGGTCGATCGAGTACGCATTGTTGCTTCGAGTTCGTCGGAGTTCGATCGAATGAACTCGACAAATCCTTCGACGGCGTCGGTTGGCCCGCCGAGGAATCTGACCGATGCGAACAACAGGTTCGGTTGCCGCTTCGTCTCTGGGAGCAGCGATAGACGTTCCAACAGTTCGTTGCTTTCGGCGACCGCGTTGGCGAGGCGCTCGTACTGAGGCGACGACACGCGAGCTTCGATCTCAGCGAACCATCGATACCAAGCTGCGGTGTCCATCCACCGCCGACAGTAATCGTTGCAACCACGATGGCGACCTTGATCGGATCAACGTTGACCCGCTCAAGCGGTTCACCACGTTGGCGATCTCGCGAACGCTCGCGCAACGGTCGAGCGGTCAGGGCTGTTCCGGCGTAGTGGCTTCGTCGGTTGACTCGCCGGCTATGCCGGCTGGGGGCCAGATCGCGTCCTGGATCTCGAAGAGCTGATCGGCATCCGCCTCGCATCGGGCGCAAATGAAGATGTCGCCATCCTGATTGCGCGAACCGCCGTTGCGCCGTCGGTGACAGACAACGCAGGTCTCGGCAGAGGGTGGCACGGCACCATCTTCGCGCAGCCGCCCAGGCGGGCGTTTGGGTGCATCCATCGACGCTCCGTCAGCCGAGCAATATGGAGTGGTCGGCCGAGCACATCCGTGTAGATAGAGGACGGGTTGGAGGCGTTCGACCTGACGCGATTCTGATCGAGTGAAAGCGACAAGGTCGGCCGTTCAGCGCGGCACTGCCCAGTCGATCTGCGACTCCGGAATCCCCTCCCCGCGGGCGTGGACTTGGGCGGTCCGCAACGTTGCCTCGTCGCCTCGTGTGTAGGTGAAGACACGGTCCGAGAACACCACGTAGCTGCGCTCTCCGTTGTTGAAATCCACGTACCACGGACCAGATGCGAGACCATTGGCGAGCGTCTGCGCACTCCTCGGCGCGTCAGCATCGTCGACCTCGAACGTGACGACGGTCCAAGTGGCTGGTTGGCCACCTGCCGGCGACGCGAGGTCGACCACCGTGGTGTCGACGATTCGCAGCTCGTCAAGGATCGACAGCCGGTCCAGGCTCTCCTTGATCAGCACTCCCCGGTACACGCACCCAGTCTCGCATTTCTTCTCGACGCGCGGCGTGGAGGTCGTCTGATCGCCGGCGATCTGGAGCGGGGTCGCCGATCGAACGTGCCGTTCTTTCGCTGTGAGATCACCGTTGGAGCGCCGGCGATATTGAGCGGGTGCGATCCCTGTTCATCGAGGTCGTCGGCACTCGGCGCTGGCATCGGGCACCCGCCGTGACGTAGACAGATGGGATGAGTCCAGGGTCGACCAACCGCCTTGTTCCGATCGACCAGTCGAACTGGCGTGACGCGCTCCAAGTTCGCGTCAGCGACGAACAGCTGCCGATGGCCGCCGATTCTCAACCAATAGCACTGGTGATTCTGGCCAAGGCCTACGTCCGCGATGGCGGTCGCAATTGGGAACCACTCGCGTACCTGAGCCCTGACGGCACGATCATTGCCGTCCTCGCGCTGACACACGCGGACGACGTCGTCGAGGTGAGAAATCTCGCCGTGGATATCACCCAGCAAGGGACCGGGGTCGGCACAAAACTGATGGCTGCAGTGCTCGATTGGTGTCGAGCGCAGGGTTCAACGTCGGTGGAACTGACCTTCCACCCGGCCAACGAAGTAGCGGCCCGGCTGTACAGCCGGGCCGGTTTCACCTCAACTGGAACCACACGCAACGGTGAGCCGCTCTGGAGTATCTCTCTCGCTGGCACGTCGGAACCCGAGTGACACGACGCTGCCCGGCCCGCCTTCGATCAGACGCGCGTTCTTGAGCGCATGGCCAACGCGATACGTGCCGATCTGGAGCGGTCTGGCAGCGATTCTGTTCCTGTCGATATGGGCATCCCCCAAGGCCAACCAGGGCACTACCCCTATTGCGAGGATCGCCCTCGGCAGCAACGCTGACCGTGTGGGTCCATTGCCGTCGAAACTCCTCGCATTCCTTGCCGCACACCTCTGCATGCTCATCCTGATGGGCGGCCTGGTCGCTCACTATCAGGCCGATCCGAACGGCTTTCGATTGAACCACCTCGACGTCCTCGCTTGGTTCGCTGTCTTCACGGTCCCTCCGCTGGTGGTCGGGACGATGGCTCGGTCGCGAAGTGCCATCGGCGTCATTGCTGCCGCCCATGCGCTCAGCCCTCTCGCGCTGATCAACGCGATGAGAACCGAGGACCTCAACTTCGCGTTGATCATCTGGTGGATTCCGCTGCCGTTCTTCGTCGGGGTCGTGGTGATCACAGACTGGCTTATTCGAAGCCGACGGTCCGCATGATCTGATCGGGTGCTTCCGATCCGACGTGCCGATACAGGGCGGTTTGGTCCTCGATGCTGCAGTGCTGATATGTGCTTCCGCAGGGCGTGACAAAGTAGGTCTGTGTTGCGGTACGTCATGGACCCAGATTTGTTTTCGGAGCTGTCGTGCAACGATGGGCGTGGTGGCGTCTAATTCATTGATGACCAACACAGCCACGGATACGTCGTGTGTGCAGGACAGGTTGTGGCGTGAGCACGCAGCCGGGCTGGTTGGTTTCGCAACGTTTCTTGTTGGACCCAGCGATGCCAACGACCTCGTGGTTGAGGCGTTTCTTCGCTCTGTACCAAAGCTGGTTTCCGGTGATGTCGATGATCCCACTCGCTACCTGCTCCGAGCCGTCACCAACCAGGCGCACGATCTGCGGCGCGGGAGAAGCCGGCGGAGGCGCCGCGATCTGCAGGCAATCCGCCCGACCTCCACGCCCGTCGCTGACGAATTCGGAGACGTTCGTGGTGCTGTGGCCAATCTCAGCCTGGCGCAACGCACCGTTGTCTATTTCGTTTACTGGGAAGACCGCACCGAACGCGACATCGCAATGTTGCTCGGTGTTTCGCCGAGCACTGTCCGCGAGCACCTGCTGCGCGCCCGGACACACTTAAGAAAGGCCCTCGGATGAATGACCGGCTCGATAACGCAATCCGCGCCACAACCGCTGAAATTGTGTCGGCGGCTCCGCTGCCGCCAAGCAATCCAGTCAGCGCCGCGACGCAGCGCAACAAGATTCCGTACTGGGTGCTCCCTACGCTGGTACTGCTTCCGGTGTTCGGTTTCATGTACATCCGGGCACTCACCGGCGGCGCCGCCAGCTCGCCTGGACCGTTGACCGATGGTGCAGCGCTGTATTCGAAGTGTGCGTCGTGCCACGGTGCCGCAGGCGGCGGGGTTCAAGGGCAGGGCTACCAGTTCTCTGATGGTGAAGTGCTTGCAACGTTTCCCCGAATCGAGGACCACATCCGATTCGTCCACTACGGCACCGATCAATACCGGCTCGCCGGCGTCGCGATCTACGGCGACCCCGCCCGCGTTGGCGGGCCCCACATCACTGGTGAACGTGGTGCCATGCCCCCGTTCCGAGACGAGTTGACGACTGCTGAGATCATCGCAGTCGTCTGCCACGAGCGCTACACATTGTCAGGCGCTGACCCATCGAGTGACGACTACGTTGAGGAGTACAACACCTGGTGCTCGCCTGACGCTGTCCTGTACAGCGCCCTCAACAACGGCGAACTTGACCTCGTCGACAACCAGTCAACAGAGATCCAAATCGACGGCACCGATATCACTGTGACCCCCATTGGGCCGAGCCCAATCGACGGGAGCAGCCGAGAGTAGAACTCAACCAGCAAGCGATGGCCACGACGTCGAGCGATTCCCTGCCTGACCATGATTCTCGTTCAAAAGGTGCGCGCATCCCTCGGCGCAATCACGGACGGGTCACCGCGCGCTGAGATGAGATTTGGCGCGATCTGGAAGCCTTGGTCGCTGGCGCGTTATCGAGCGATCCGGACGCCTGCTGCGATTACCCAGTCGCATCCACCAGGGTTGAGCGCCCACACCCAGACGGTTGCTTGAACCACGGCGACAAGCAAAGCAGTGCCAACGAGCCTGAGTGAGTGACGAAGCCCCAACACGACATCGACAAGCAGCGGAACTCCCGTTGCAACAGCTGCTGTTGTTCAACTGAGAGGCGTGTTCGCAGACTGGTGTGTCTCTGGGATCGAGCAATCGAGGAACTCGTTGTACGAAACGTAAATGGTCACGGTGCCAGTGAGCCCAAGTGCGATCACCGAGACCAGCCAGGTCACGAGCGGCTCGCGCGTTCTTGAGCGGCCCGAGCGATCGAAAGTGCCGTTCATGAGCTGTGTGCCGCTCTCGCAAGCGGGGCCGATATGGGGCGCTCTGACCTCAGTTCAATTGGCGACGCCGCCGACAGAGCCGAGCCGTCCTCCAGCTCTGGGAGCTGACCAGAAACGAATCGGTTCCAACTCGCTGCGTTCGATCTTCGGTCAATCGCACGACCGGTCCCGGGGGCCAACGGTGAGTTCGTTGTACGGCGGTTCGGCGAGTTCAGCGGTTACTCGAATCTGTTCGCGAGCGGTGTAGCGAGGGTGATTCGCGTCGAGGACGAGCATCGCGTGATCGGTTGCTGGCAGCTCGGCGTCGATTTCGACAATCTCGGTTCCGGTGACGACGAACTGAAGGCGGCCAACTTCTGTGACGGTCTCGATCAGATCGCCAGCTTCGAGCATGTCGAGACACAAGAATGGATTTCCGAAGACTGTGCGATGTCCCCGGATGCGAGCGGCCCCGGGCTTTCCGATTTCGGCACTCGCCGGGTCGTGCCCTGGCTGACGTCGTATTGCTGCGTCCGAAACTCCGGTTCCGACTTCCACCTCCAACCCGATCGAGGGCACGCGGAGCGTGCCGACTATTGAAGTTGCATACGAGGGCTCCGCGGCGGGCACAGTGGAATCGACCGAATTTGCGACCGGAGCGGGACTGGGATTGGGTCGGTCTGCAATCACGACCAGACCCACGACCGCAGCAGCTGTCGCAACGAGCGTCGCTGTCCGGACAACGGTTCCGTGCGTCGCGCTTCGGCGACGAGTCGGCATCGGCGTCAGGTTCAACGACTCTAGTCGATCCCCGGACTTGACAATCTCGTCCAGGGTTATCGGAACGCTGTCTTGGCGAAGGTCGTCTCCAAGGCTGCGGAGTTGTGTGCGGGTGTCAGTGGACATGGGTTTCCTCCAGGTTGTTGCGGAGCCGTGCGAGGCCACGTTCGGAATGGGTCTGCACGGTTGAAGGGGCGACGTCGAGCACCTCGGAGACATCGCGGACGGTCCATCCGAACGCATGGACGAGCATCACCGCGCAGCGTTGCTGATCGCTCAAGTCACCGATCGCCTTCACGAGTTCTGGCGAAATTCGCTCGACATCGACATCGACGCGGACTTCGCCGTTGGCTACCGGGATTGGTCGCGGACGTATCCGATGCGCCGATGTTCGTCCGACGCGGTAGAGGTAGCCGACCGGGTTGGCCATTGCTTTGACCCGGTCCCAGTTCTCCCACGCCCAACTCAGCGCATCAACCGCGGCCATCCGCCCCTCGGCCACGCCGAATGACGCCGTCAACGCGATCCGGAGTCTTTCCTCGGACGCGCGCACGAACGTCTCGAACTCATCGATCGACCGCCGAGAGGTGTCGTTGTCGAAACCAGTCATTACTCAATAGAGCCCCACACCCCCATTCTTGTACGACAGCCCACCGAACATTTTCTGCAGTCCTTCAACAAGACACCGAAGGTCACGGCCATAGGCCGGAGGTCCGCCGCTACTAGCTTCGGCCGTGCGGCGGCCCACGCATAACGTTCACGCCGACAGCCGCTGACCCCGCTCGTGATCCGGCAATATGGGGGTAATCGCGTGCTCCATAACGTGCTGCCGGTAGACGTCTCGGGTGCTGTCGTCAGGTTGGGCGGGGGTTCTTACATGTGGCGCCGCATCGTGATGTGAGGGCGCACCTCCGAACGGTTACTCTCAGGGTTGCTCTCAAACGAGCGATTTCTTCGGGTAGCAACTCTCTGAACTGGTACTTCATGAGACTTAGCGGATTCCCGTCCATCTCCGCCAATGGGTCCACGGATGTCCGCTGGTGTGTTTCGAAAGTCCCATACGCTGGGGTTATTCGAAATTCGATCCACGGACGTTCGTGGCCGTTTGCGGAGCGTTGCTCTCACATCAGATGAGTCG
>NZ_JBDNIJ010000219.1:0-5202 GCF_041688325.1 Ilumatobacter sp. | reverse complement strand
CGTTGCGATACAGCAACGGCTGATACGCAATAACGTCACCATCGGTGCCAGCCAAACCGGCAGCCGCCCACACATTGTCACCACGCAAAAACGTTGTGCCGCTCGGCGTCCCGGTCGGTGTGACCACCGCCAACGTTCCCAACCCAAGATTGGTGCGGGCCGTTGTGGTATTGGTCAGATCATTCAGGTTCGCAGTCGTCAGCATGTCGCCACCACCGACCAGACCGCTGACGTCTAGGTTGAGGCTGGTGAACACTCGCCCGTCAGTGATCATCCCGTTCGTGATCGTGACAACTCCGGCCAGCAACGAGATCGTTGCGATCAGTAACGTCGAGTCCGCTGGCAGTGCCGCGCCAGACTCGACTGTCGCATTGTTACCGGCCCGCCCTCCGACCACCGATGGGTCGTTGATAGCAAGGTAGACGTATTCGGTGCGATCCACACCGGCGGACGCCACAGTGAGAACAACCGTCGCCTCTGAGTCAACAAAGTATTTGCCTTGACCGGTCACTTCGTCCCCGGCGACGGCGCACCGGAACGGAGTGACACTAATATCCATGCCACCGGCAGCCGTGACTACTCCACCGCCAGCAAAAAACCCTTCCTCTAGAAGAGCGTCATAGAAGGTGCGGTCCCAAACGGCAGGGTACTCGACGTTCTGCATCCAGAGCGGACCTTTGGCAAGAGCAACGGAAGCCATATCAGCAACACTAGCCGACTAGATGACTGTCGAGTGCCACTCGATCGTAGCGAAGCCGGATGGTACCCCGCCGACCTGGCCGTCGAATGCGATCTCGGTGACACCAGGAGACAGCAGCACGTCGTCCCACACCCATTCACCGAAGTTGGTGTACGGGTAGTAGGAGGTGCCGTTGTCTCGGAAGATCGTCTTGTTCAACGTCCGCAACCTGGCGAACTGTCCGGGCAACAGTTCCTGGTTCAGCTGGATCTCCACGCCGCCAAGCGTCACTTTTGCACCAGCCTCGAACGGCCCCTGGACCTGCATTTCCCAGCCCGACTTCGAGTTGCCTTCGTTGTTGACGAGAGCCGCCCCGACCGGGACAAGCAGTTCAGGGTAGGAGCGGTTGAAAGCGAGGTTGTAGTTGCGGCCTTCCGGTACGTCGCCGGGTAGCGCCGCCGCCCAGTTCGGTGCATCCTGTGGGTCACCGAGCGACATGCTGCCAAGCGGGTTTCGGAACTGGACAGTCAGCGCCGGGTACTTCTGTGCGTCGATCGTGAACGGCCAGGAGTCGCCGCGGACTGTAGCCCACTGCCCGATCGTGTCGCCGGGGTACAGCCAGTACAGTCGCGGCCGGAGCCGCGGGTTGCAGTATCGGACCAGTTCGTTACGGAGTTCCCTGGTCTTGTAGTTGGCGGCCGACGCCGAGCATTTGATGTGGGATGCGAGGCGGGTGGTGACCGTGATCGCCGACGCCCCGTAGTACAAGGTGTCGTCGAAGACGCCGTCCATCAGTGACCGGTTCTTCACGTTCGCACGGATTTCGGGCGAACTGATCTGAAACGATTCGACGACGAACGGTTTGTCACCGAGTTCGAGGCGGCCGAGTGATGGTTCCCATAACGCCATCTTGGATGGGCCGACCTGTGGCGGCGGTGCGTAAGCCATACTGCGACTCTACCTCTAGCCAGCTAGTCAGCTGGGAGTTCGTTGAATACGGCCCCGACTTCGAGGGCCCCGTCGCCGGTGAAAGACATCGTCATCGAAACGCATTCGACGTTCACGGTCGGCGGTGGCGATGCCGGTCCGGCCAGCGACGACGGTACGACGAGGACGGCCCTGTCGCCGGGAGAGATGCGCGACGCGCCAATCCAATGTTCGGTGACGTAGGTGACGTTCCAGTGAGACAAACCCAAATAGCTGATGGCTAGCTCGCCGTCGGCGGCTTCTTGCAGGTATGCCTGCGTGAAGTCGTTGGGTCTCGCTATCGCCGTCTCCCACAAGCCTCTCGGGTCGGTGGCGATGTCAGGGTGGGTTGAGAACACGGGGACCGTCGCCGCACTGCCTGACGCGAAAACACTGTTGGCGAACCCGACGCCAGCTGACGCTCTCTGCATTTCGTGGACGTTGATCCCCCACATGAGCGGCTCGACGATCGGTACGGCAGCGTCACGGCTGTAGACGTGGAGTTGCAGTTCCGAGTCGATCACCCAGTAACAGTTGGTGGCGTTCATCATCTCTTCGAGGACGCTGCCGATGTTCTGGCCGGGAAGCCAGTCGACCGATGTTGTCACCCCCGTCACTATGTTGCCAGCGGTGATGCCGAGGTCGCCGCCCGGTTTCGCTTGCGTGTGCTGGATTGCATCCCACACGATCGTCCCGACGTCGACGGCGCTGGCGAGCAGGCCGCCCGCACCGAACAGTCGGCGGTTCATTAAGCGTTCGTAGGTGACCGCCTGGAACGAGACTCGGTCGTCGCCTTGCGAGTCGAAGTCCTGCCACACCGCCCACAAGCGGTAGCGCATCGGGAAGTCGCCGAGCAACCAGAGGTCGGTGACAAGTTCGTCTACGACGGCGGCTTCCGGTGCGCCACCGAGCACCACCAACGTCACTGATGCACCGGCCAACGTGACAGCCAAAGATGCCGTCGCCGAACCGAACGAAGTGACGGGCTGTATCGGGGTGCTGCCCGACGACGGACCAATCGACGGTTCAATGTTGAATGACTGGTCCCCTGCGATGATCCTTGCCATCAGAGACGCATCCCGGCAGCCGACAGTGCGGCGATTGTGCGCTGCGCCACCAGATCGGCGTCAGTAGAGTTTTGGATGACGGTTCCCCGCATAGTGATGAGCGGACCGGAGAACGCATTCCGTGCCTTGGCAGTCGACTTCGGCGGCGTCCGCAGCGGAGAACTGATCGGTACGTGTTTCACAGGTTTCGGAGGAACGGGTAGTGCACCCCCGACCTGGGCGAGAATCCGGTCGATCTCCGCAGCGGCCATCCCCGCCGCGGTTGCTGCGGCCGCTTTGACCTCAGCCGAGCTAGTCAGAGCTACGACTCCCGCCGCTTTGGTGATCTCCCGGATCTGTGCGGCCGTCAGACCGGCGTTCTGACCGGCGAGAAGCACTTTGTTTGTGTCTTTCGATCCGCCACCGACCAGCATCTTGAACCTGTCGAGCCAGTCGTCTCGCAATGATTCTTCCGCCTTTTTTACGGAAGCCTGCAAGGCGAGGTAGCTTTTTACTGCGTCGGCGATCTCTTTGGTCATCGCTTTCGCTGCATCCGAGAACGCTTTCAGCTGATCCTGTTGCGACTTGATAGCAAGCTCTCGTAGTTCGTCTTCGTTGTCGAGACGCAACTGGAGGAACTTTGCTTCGTCCTCTCCCACCCGACGCATCTGGAGCATTTCGGCTGTGTGGCGTTCGTCCATGTTGCGTTTCTCGTTGTCGAAACCCAACTGGAGGATCCTTGTCCGGTCCTCTTCCACCCGACGCATCTGGAGCATTTCGGCTTCATGGCGTTCGTTCATGTCGGACGCCTCTTTTTCGCGGACACGACTGTCCAGATCGGCTTCCGCTTGCGCCCGGGCGATCGGGTCGAGGTTGCGGTTCGCTTCGGCGATGCGCAGCTGAATCTGTTCGATCTCCTGTTTCTGCCGGAAGCTCAAGTCGGACTTCTCGCCCTGCTGCCTGCTCCGCACCGCGACGGTTGAGTCTTCGCCTGCGCGCTTGAAAGCGAGTAGTGCGTCTTTGGCTGCCAGGTCGGCTTGGCCTGACTCGTCTTTCTGTCCTCTCTTTACTGCGGCGGCAGCGTCTTCGCCTGCCCTCTTGAATGCAATCATTGTGTCTTTGGCTGCCAGGTCGGCTGTGGCGTCGACCGCTTCGGCTGCCCCCAGCAACTTCTCCGCCTTGGCGACACGGTCTTCCGCTTTTTTGAGAGCTTTCTTACCGGCCGCACCGGTGAGCGCTTTCGCCGCCGCGAGTTCCGCAAGGGCTTCTTTGACGTCGGCTTTGCTGCTCTTGATGGCGGCGTTGATTTCGTTGTTCTTTATCTTCGCGTCGAACTTGTCCCACACGGCGGTCATCTGGTCTGATGCTGCGCTGGCGAGGTCTGTGGCCGTCGAGAATCGGGATTCGGCCCCGTCCCACATGTCGGCCATCGCTTCTCTTGTGCCGTCCGCTACGGCCCGGGCGAGTTCTGCGGCGGCCCTGGCGGCGGCTTCCCGCTTGGACAGAAGAGCCTGAATCAGTCCTTCGGCAGCGAAGAAACCGATTTCCATCATCACCCTGGACGGCGAATGGACCATGAGTTCTTCCCCGGCCCCGCCTGATATGGCCGCGCCAAGATTCGCTCCAGCAATCTTTGTTCGCCTGATGCCAGCTTCCAGTTCGGCGACCAGACCGTTGACGGCTTCACGGCCAACGATGGTCAGTTCGTCGGAGGCGTCGATGGCGGCGGCGGCATCTTCGAAGTTGATTCCTTCGGCTTCCATCGCCGCCGGGATGGCTTTCAATACGTCTTCGATCGAGATGACGCCGTCAGACATTTGCTCGGCCAGCGACGGGACAGCCCCCGCCGCATCCTGTGTTGAGTCGACCAGCGACGTGTCCATGACCGCAGCGCTCATGGCTGTCGAATTGTAGAACTCTTCGAGCTTGGCGCCGCCATTCTCGGCGTCGGCGACCAGCATTGCGAGCGCCGGTGCGAACTCGATGCCGACCTCGCCGAGCGTCCCCGCGAACTCTGCCGTCTGCTTTTCCGTCAATCCCAGCGAAGCGCCGACGCCAGCGGCAGCCGTCGCAATGTTGCCCTTCCAGCCAGCGACCGCCGCCGAGTTGGTGTTGAGGTCTGCGATCATTTTGTTGATGTCGTTGTTTGACGACTCGGCCAGACCGCTGAGCGAGAGAGCAGCACCGTCAGTGGACGAGTTGATGTTGTCTTCCCATTCCTGGTAGGCGTCGGCCTGCTGTTTCAGGATGCCTTTGACTTTCCCGAGGCGTTCTTCGTCGAGTTCGCCCCACGATTCTTCGATGGCCCTGGCGGCTGCGTACCCCGCTTCCCCCATCTCGCGTCGGGCCTGATCGTACGCTGCCCGTCCTTCCATCAACTCCCTGTGGGCTTTGGCTTCCTCCTCCCTGATGGCGACTTGGTCCAGGCTGGCAATCTGTAGAGAGGCCGTCATGTCTTCCGCTTCTTCCTTGACGACGTCCGAGGTTTTCGTCATCACCTGTTGGACGGTT
>NZ_JBDNIJ010000031.1:0-2177 GCF_041688325.1 Ilumatobacter sp. | reverse complement strand
CGATGGTTCTGCCGATGCGATTGCGAGTCGAGTAGTGAGCGACCGCGCGTTCCAGATCGACCGTAACGACTTGTTGGCGCGCGTCGACTTGGTGTCGGTGCTCGACGGACTGTCGCCTGGTCAAGGCCACGGGCGTGGCCGGCAGTGGCATTGTCCGTCGCCTTCGCACGAAGACATCCGGCCCTCGGTGAAGGTGCAGATTGATTCGTCTGGGACGCAGCGTTGGCGGTGCTGGTCCGGTGGCGAGTCAGGCACGGCGATCGACGCGGTCATGTCGGCACGATCGATGCCGGTGGGTGAAGCGATTCGCTGGTTGAACGACAATCACGCTCATCTCGAAGTGCTCCCGCGGCGTGCCGCGCCAGAATCGCGTCCGGTCGGCCAACCCGCACGAGAGGCCGTCGACTACGTGGCGCGTTGCGAGAAGCTGCTGTGGTCGGGCTCTGGACGGTCGGTGCATGACTGGTTGCATCAGCGGGGTCTGGGCGACGACGTGCTTCGTGTGAACAAGGTCGGTGCCGATCCGGGCCGGCGGTTCTTGCCGCGTCCGAAAGGACTGCCGGGAGGATGGCCGGCTGCGGTGTTCCCCGCCCTCGACCGTGTCGGTGGCGTTGCCTACTTTCAGGCGCGTTTCTTGGAGCCGCCGGAGGGCCGCGACAAGTACGACAATCCGTCGCGGCGGTGGGCAGCGAACCCTCGTGTTGCATGGACGTCGGTACCGGATTCGGTCGAGGGGCGCCGCGGTGTGCTCGTGGTTGCTGAGGGCGCGCCGGATGCGTTGATGGCAGCGCAGGCCGGCTTCGCGTCGGTCGCGGTGTTGGGGTCGATGTACCCCGACAGTCGGGTGGCCGATGCGATTGCCGGGTTCGTTCGCGACAACGACGTCGCGGTCGCTGTCTGTTTCGACTGCGACGTGTCGGAGTCGGGAGCGAAGGGCGCAACGAAACTGATCGGGCTCCTCGCCGAACGCGGCGTCACCAACATCGAGAACGTGGTTCCCCCGCAGGGGATGGACCTGTCGGACTGGGCGTCGGTCACTGATGAATGGACCACCGTGTTCGACCACGCCGCTGTTGCGGGTGTCGAGGCTTCGACCGTGCCGACCCTTGACGCCGGGCCCGGCATGGACCTTGGAATCTGACCCGGAGACGTAAGATGGCTGAGGCTTCCCCCCAACCTGATGGACAGATGTCGTTGTTCGATTCGAGCAACGATGTCTCTGAACCAGACGAAGGACATGATCATGTCGAAGATGTGGAACCTGTCGCGCAAGGCGCTGCGGGAAGCAATCACCGAGACGTTGGAAGCCGACGACCCCATCCATCACCGGTGGCTGCAGGAACACCCGCGGTCCACCGAGATCCTGAGCCAGTTGACGAGCGAGGCGTTGCAGATGATGTCGTCGGCATTGACGGAGCGCTCTTGGGTCCCTCAGCGGACAACCTTCTGGTCGACGGCCACCGAGAGCGAAGCCGAGGTGCAGACAACGGTGATCGACATGTTGCTGGGAGTGGACGGCCTCTGGTCGAGCCTGGACGACGAATTCCCCCGCACGGCACCGAAGCCGACAGCGTTGGAGTTGACGCACGAACGGATGGGCACGGTGTCGATCATCCCGCGTTCCGCCCCGATCCGTCGCGGCTCGCACCGCGTGGACTGAGCGAACGCGTTGCACGCAACGTTGCAGTCGTCGAGCTGATTGACGATCTCGAATCGAGCGGGCGGACGATCACCGATGTCGATCGTGCGGTGTTGTCAGGGTGGACCGGCTGGGGTGCCGCGTCGAAGCTGTTCGAACCCGACGACACGACACTGGATTCTGCGCGAGAGCGTCTGTCGAGGTTCTTCGATGACGACGATTGGGCGGCGGCGAAACGTTCGACACTGAACGCTCACTTCACCGACCCTGCCATCACCACAGCAATGTGGTCCATGATGCAAGCCACCGGCTTTCACGGAGGCCGGGTGTTGGAGCCGGGGTGCGGGACGGGGCTGTTCATCGGGACCGCACCGATGCCGGTTCGTGACGCGTCGTCGTTCGTTGGGGTCGAACTCGAGCCGGTCACCGCGAAGGTCGCTCAGCTGCTGTACCCGGAGGCCGACGTGCGCTCGATCGGTTTCGAGAAGGTGCGCGACGTCGATGGGTCCTTCGACGCTGCGATCGGCAACGTCCCGTT
>NZ_JBDNIJ010000218.1:0-4280 GCF_041688325.1 Ilumatobacter sp. | reverse complement strand
GGCTATCGCGTGCTCGTTCCCGACCAGCGCGGCTACGGGTCGTCATCGACACCGCGTGATGTCGCGGCGTACCGGAGCGACCGGCTGGCGGGTGACCTCATCGCACTCCTTGATGACGTCGATGCCGAGCAGGCAACGTTCGTCGGCCATGACTGGGGTGC
Source organism: Ilumatobacter sp. (assembly GCF_041688325.1). GTDB lineage: Bacteria > Actinomycetota > Acidimicrobiia > Acidimicrobiales > Ilumatobacteraceae > Ilumatobacter_A. The sequence continues at coordinate 4,119 of NZ_JBDNIJ010000218.1, read as the reverse complement.
GCTCGTCGTTTGGGATCTCGCCCGCTATCACCCAGACCGCGTGAGTGGCGTGATCAACGTCAGCGTGCCCTACACGCCGTGGCCGATGCAGCCGACCGAACTGTTCCGGGCGACGTACGCCGACCGGTTCTTTTACATGCTGTATTTCCAGCTCCCCGAGCTTGCCGAGAACGAACTCGACGCCGACGTGGCGCGTTCACTCCGCACAGTGATCTGGGGCGGATCGGGCGAAACCGCAGCGCCTCCGCCGCCGACCGACCAGCTTCCCCCGATGACTGGGACCGGATTACTCGACACGTGGGGCAGCGCTGCGGGGGTTCCCGCTGGTCTTCCGGCATGGCTCCCCGCCGACGACTTCAACGAGTTCGTCAACCAGTTCACGGCGAGCGGCTTCTTCGGGCCAATCAGTTGGTACCGCAACCTCGATGCCGACTGGGCGCTCACCAAGGACCTTCTCGCACCGCCAATGCCAACGGCGTTCATCGGCGGCGACAAGGACATGGTGATCGCACACCGCATGGAGTACGTCGAGTCGATGGCCGTGATGCTGCCCGACTACCGGGGCCACGTGATCATCCCCGGCGCTGGCCACTGGACGCAGCAGGAAAAGCCTGACGAGTTCAACGCCGCGCTCGTCCAGCAGCTCAACGCACTCCTCTGACCGCGCACTCCTCTGACCGCGCACTCCTCTCACCAATCACTCCGCACACCAATCACCGCACACACACCACACCGAGCGGACGTTTATCGATCGGGCCGATCTGACGAAGCATCGGGCAGCACGAACTGGGCCAGCCCCGACGGCCTTCCCGGCTTTGCTTCGGTGAGCGGCCGGCAGCACGGTCGTTGCCAGCCGAAGCCGACGATCTTGCCCTTTGGCGGCCAGTAGCCGTCGCGGCTGTACGCCCACCATTCGAACGGGTTGAGATAATACGCAGCCGATTCGACCGTGCCAAATAGCGAGTCGCCCTTGCGTCGACGGTCGATGAGCCAGCGCCCTGCGCCGGCCAGTCCCCCGAGCGCCATCCAGCCGACGTAGAGCAGCGGATAGAACGGACCGAACCAGCGGGCCTGCCAGACGTGGACGTCTTCGTGGTCGGTGATGAGCTTGGCTCGACGAGGCTGCTCGACGTCACCGGCACCGCCAATCACGTTGCCGAGCGTGGTAGCGAAACCCTTCCGTGGCATGAAACCCCGGCGGTACACGTGCCGGTTGCGCCGTTCGCTCAGCCCGGGGACGTAGCCCGAGTCCTTCTTGATAAGTCCGATGGCGTGTGCAAAGAGGCCCGCACTGGTCATCGGCAAAGCCCAAGTGGAGTCGAGCGTGAACGCAATCAACCCGTCAGAGCAGCTCCAACCGTAGATCCGGCGGTAACCCGAGATTGCTCCGTTCAACCCACCGACGACAGTTGCAGGGATACCGACACCGACGGCGGAGCCGACTGCACCTGCGAACGTGGCCCCGAGCGCGGCAGCACCCGCCGCCTCTGCGAGACGACGGGTGCTGCGAGCGAGCATTCAGTTGTGACCAAAATCTGGCGTGCGTCTCAGCGCTGCTGGAGCTTGGAGAGCAGACGCAGGATCTCGAGGTACAGCCACACGATCGTGACGAGCAATCCGAGCGCAGAAACCCACTCGTATGCCTTGGGCATACCGGCTTCGACGCCTTTTTCGATGCGGTCAAAGTCGAGCGCCAGCATCATCGCCGCGATGCCACAGACGACGACCGAAAAGCCAATGCCGAACAGGCTCGGGCTATTGATGAAGGCGATCTCGCCGCCGAACAGGCTCATCAAGAACGAAACGCCGTACAGCACCATGATGCCCAGCGTGGCAAAAATGACGTTGCGACGGAACTTGTCGGTGACCTTGATGATGCGGGTCCGATACAAGACGAGCATCACGAAGAACACGGCGGCGGTGGCGCCGACCGCCTGAATGACGATGCCATTTTGAAAGGTCTCGTAGCCCTTGGAAATTGCTCCGACGGCGAAGCCGTACCCGATCGCGTAGACCGGGCCGAGGAACTTCGCCCACATCGGCTTGAACGACGACGCAATCACCGCGCCGAAGCCGGCGATGATACCGACCATTGCGATGGGTGGGAACGAGTAGGTGGCTTCGCCGGTGAGTGTGGTGCCACCAGCGGCGGACCACCCAAACGATGCGGAGATGAGAAGGAGGACGAACAGGGATGCAACGGCGGTGATCGTGCCGTTGACGGTCATGAATTCCTTCGACCACGGAGTGGTCGGGCCGTCGTTGGTGGGGGCGTTGAGCGGCGATCCGGTGGTGAGGGGCGCAGTGTGCCCGCCGCGTACGGGTGCAGCCCATCCGGCGGCATCGCGCCGCATAGTGTTGTCGTTAAAGACTGGATTGGCCATGGGCTCAGTGTATCGGTGCCACGATCTGGACAGTCTTCAGCGCAGGTCCTCCGCACAAATCTTCAGCGCAAATCGTGTGCACTGGTGCCTTCCCACATGTCGATCTCCGGCGCGGACGCCAAGATCCCTCTGCACGACGTGGCCATCTCGACCATGAGCGGGGAGTCGAAGTGCTGCCGTTGCATCTGATCGGAGTCCCACTTCTGGATCACGAGGTGCCGGCCGGGCGTGGTGACGCTCGAACACAGATCAACGTTGCGGCAACCGTCTTCCATGCGGGCCAGCACGATGTACTTCGACAGGATTGCCAGCAACTCTGCGTTGTCAGCCTGACTCGGGTTTGCATCAAAAGTCATCGTGACCACGACGAGTTCAATGTGGATATCATCACTCATTACGATCGTTGGACTTTCTATATCGCTCATAGAGATACTGACAAATTGACACGCGAAACGCACAATTACAGGTTGGCGCAAGGATCCGTCTCGGTATCGTGACGTTCGTCTCGGGGGATGAGCGGGTCTACCACATTTCCTCCGTGATGTCTTGCACACCGAAGAACCAACGACTAAATAGTAGGAGCCGCCGGTGGCCAAAGATCGTGTTGAACGTGATGACGAAGACCTCGTCCGCCTCTACCTCACTGATATCGGGCAGTACACGCTGCTCACCAAGGATGACGAAGTCCGCCTCGCGAAGGCCATCGAAGCCGGAAACGAAGCAATCGAGCAATTGGACGCAGGTGGAAAAGAAGTCACCGCAGCCAAGAAGCGCGAGCTGCGGCGCACCGCCCGCAAAGGTGAAGAGGCCGAGCGCCAGTTCGTCCAGTCGAACCTTCGACTCGTCGTATCGATCGCCAAGAAGTACCAGGCCTCTGGCCTGCCGCTGCTCGACCTGATCCAAGAGGGCAACCTCGGTCTCATGCACGCCGTCGAAAAGTTTGACTGGCGCAAGGGCTTCAAGTTCTCCACCTACGCCACGTGGTGGATCCGTCAGGCCATTACTCGCGGCATCGCCAACACAGGCCGCACCATTCGCCTCCCGGTCCACGCGGGCGACACGCTTGCTCGCTTGCAGAAGGCGCGTTCGCGCCTCGAACTCAAGTTCGGCCGCACTGCGACGCTCTCCGAGCTGGCCAAGGAAGTCGAGATGCCGGAAGACAAGGTCACCGAGGCGCTGCGCTTCGCTGCCGAGCCGCTTTCGCTGTCCGAACCCCTGCGCGAAGACGGCGATGCCGAACTCGGCGACGTCGTCGAAGACCGCTCAGCCGAGTCACCCTTCGAAGTGGCCGCCACCGCGCTGTTGCCCGACGAGATCAGCCGACTCCTCGCCCCGCTCGATGAACGTGAGCGTGAAATCCTCAAGCTGCGCTTCGGCCTCGACCGCGGTGAGCCACGGACCCTCGAAGAGGTTGGCGAGCACTTCAACCTCACTCGTGAGCGCATCCGCCAAATCGAAGCTCGCGCCATGAGCAAGCTGCGCCACCCGTCGAGCGACACCGGCGCCCGCGACCTTCTCGCCGTCTAGCGCGCGGCACCACGCCGCCCCCGTGAGCGCATCACCTCGAGGCCTGTGACACCCCCACTGTCACGCCAACGTCAGACCTCGGCGTGACAGTGGGAACACGTTGCCGCTCACGCCCGAGCGCACTCTCTGCGACTGCGATTTCGACTCAAGAAATGGCAGTTGTTTGCCGAATACGTAGCTGTGCTGTCAATTCGCCGTGCCACGCTTG
>NZ_JBDNIJ010000030.1:0-7085 GCF_041688325.1 Ilumatobacter sp. | reverse complement strand
GTTATGACCTGTGAGTTTCTCTTTGCCAGTCGGCTGAGAACACTCAGTCGGAGTCCTGACAGAACGACGCAATAGGCAGCGGTTTCGGCCCAGCCCGCTCGCCAAGATCGGCGTCGCAGCCGACGCTGACGATCAACCCGCAGGCCCCGAAGCCCGAGTCGCCGATCGAAGATGCCGCTCGAAAGCGGCCCTGCGACCACCGCCGCTCCCTGTGGACACTTCGTGGGTAGCAGACCGAATCTACAACCACCATGTCAGCCCGAAATAGCCTCTGAGCTGGTGTTTTATTGGAGCCGGGTGTGAGGATCGAACTCACCACCTCATGATTACAAATCACCACGGGCGCGTCCGAGCGATGCTGGCCGATGTCGCAGAGTCCGGAAACATGCGGTTCCTGACACGTGAGCCGTCCAACGAGTACGTCGAGAGGCGTGCTGTGGTGGGTTGTTCGTGGACACTTCGTGGACAGTGAGCGTCGTTCGGAACTGAATGGCTCCACCGCCGACCGACCACCACGGCGATTCTGGGACGACGCTGCTGGCACCGGCGAGTGGCCGTCCTTCTGATGGGATCCCTGCGAAAGTAGCGGGGATGCCGACCCCACCGGAGAATCTCAACCCTGACGGAAACCTGGTCAGCAACGAAACTTTTGCCGAGTACATGGCACCGATCGAGGCGGCACTGAGTGACTATGCCGTGGCGGTCAACGCCCAGGCTGACGGTCACGGCTACTTGCCAGCCGCGTCCTCACAGGCGATGGCCGAACTGGACGTTCAGCGCGCTTGGGCGACCGCTTCGTGGAGCGAACCAGTCCGCAACGCGCACTCGTACGCCAGCACATTGCTGTACACGCTCATCGAACACGTCGCAGCGTTCGCCGCCATCATTGCCCACACCAAGGTCGGGCCTTCCCAGTCTCATCGACCGACCCTTCGAGCCGTCTTCGAAATCACCCCGATTGCTCACTGGCTGTTCGACCCAACGATCTCAGCCGAAAAGCGTGTAAAGCGAAGCATCGCCTATCGACTCAAGTCGGCGAACGAGAGCGGACGGATGCAACACCTCGAGCAAGCCGTTCAAAATTCCAAGAATGCACGCAACGCGTGCAAAACGTTCGCCCGTCACAACGGTTGGGCCATTCGCGCAAACGCCGTCGATGACGAGAAGCTACCGGTGGCTGCTGAGAGCTTCTCAACGGTCGTGTTCGGCGGAGAAGCTGAGCGGCTCGACCGCACCCTTTGGAGTCTTCTGTCGGCGTCTACTCACGGCACGTGGTATGCGATCTCGGAAGGGTTCGCGGAACGAATGGTCCCCGACCCATTCGACCCCTCAGGCGGGTTCGCTCCGGTCATCATCGAGGCGGGCCAGATCACAATGTTTGCGCTCATGGTCGGTCAATCACTTCAAGCTGTGGCCACAGCGAGGTCAGAACTGATGGGCTGGCCAGCAACCGACGCGATGATCGACGCACTCACACGGATCGAAACAATCGGCGAGCGTTACACCGCAGCAACGGCCAACAGCTAACCGCCGATCGGACGCTCCGCCGCGGGGTACGCGCCCTCGTCTGCTGAGCCAACAATGCTCCAACTCCATTGAAGTCGATTCGTGACGACGGGCGTCGGCGCCACTTCTGCGGAACTGTTGTTATGAGTGGGTCACAGTACGGAAGAAGTGCCGTTAGCGGATGGTGCCGGCCTGCTGCGTTGCCCGTTGTTCTGATCGCCTTTCAACGATGTCGCTCAGACTGGCGATTTATGCGAGTCGCGTTGGGGACGACTACCTCCGGCGGCGAGAATGCCGTTCGCGCCGGATTTCTGTCTGGCGGCAGGGGGCCTCGGACACGTGCGTTCAGTCTCCGGTGGCAGCATCCGGGAGCGCAAGGAACCACTCCTCCTCCGTCACTTGCTCAAGTCGTTCTGCTACCACTCGGACGGCATCGGAGTTGGTGTGGGCACTGATCGCAATGACTCGATTCGGTGATGCACGCCAGACGATTGCCGTGTTGACGCCTTCGGGCGGATCGCCTTCTCGACTCATGATCCAGGCGGGCGTGCCGTTGACCGTGGTGGGCATGGCAGTGTCGGACGTAACGTCGTAGCCCGAACCTGGAGGTTGTCTGTGTCCATCCTTAGAATTGCTTTGCTCGCTGTGATGATTGCCGCCTCTAGCGCGCTGGCCGCGTGTGGTGACGAGGCGACGCCAGATACACCGGTCGCGGGCGATGTGTCGGCTGCTAGCGATGTGTCGGCCGCAAGCGGTGAGTCATTCGCGGTGGAACCTAATAGCGCAGGTCCACAATCGTGCGAAGGCGCCAAAGTCACCGTCAATTACGACGCCGACCTTGTGAAGAACGGGCTTGGATGCCGGCCGACCCCTACGCAGCAGATCGACGTCCTCATCAGTGCTAGCGAGCCCAACCCGGCCCAGATCTGCACCAAGATGGACGGCTGGCTGCGTCCTGCCGTGGTAGGGGATCCGCTCGGCGGCTGGCGTTGCGAATACGCCGACCCCGAGATGTTGCGGTAAGCGTCACGGCTCATTGCTATCTCCGCTGAGGCGGCTGCGAGAACCGGGTCTGCTGCAAGCTGTCGGCATATCGAAGCACCGCAGCGACTGCACTCGGATCGCGGACGACGCCCTCACAGCAGCTCGTGCGTCCCTGCGTTCGCACCGCTGCGACGAGGCACGTCTCTTGCGACGGCAAGTTTTCGCCATCCCCGAACGCCGGCTGCGGGCGTACGTCGAAATCGTGACATCGAGGGTGGCGATGGAGCTGGGTGGATGTCCCACGATTCAAGGAGGACACTATGCCCACACTGCTCACGAACGGCGCCGCGCTTTCCACCGACGACCCGCCCTGGTCGCCCGACGAAGCCCAAATCGCAGCCGCCGCCTCCCCCAACGGGTCGTTCACGGTCGAGGTCGGTGACACGCTCTCCGGCTTTTACCGAAGGACGCTCCGCTGCCGGCCGCGGTGTCGTACGCTCAGCCGGCCGGTTCGCTCGTGGAAGCCGAGCGGGCCGGTCAAGCTACCTGTTCGATCAGCTTGCCTGACCGGCTCGCACCAGCGGATCGGTCACTCCCCGACGCTGATGGAGATGGTGGGGCGCTTCCCCAGGCTCATCCACGGGAGACCGACGACGATCTCGACCGGGGAGCCGTCCTTGTTGTCGAACGACGCTGAACGCTTCCCGCGTCCCCATTCGGCGTCCACGCCGTACCAGCCAGGTTCGATGTCCATCTCGAACCGGCCACCGGCGTGCAGTTCGCACACCACTTTTCGGTCGATCGCGACGGTGATGCGACGTGCCCCACCGAACGGGCTCATGTTGCGGCGAACGACTACCTTTGCCACTGGTTCCACTCCTTTTTGGGGCGGCCTGTGTTGCGTCCTGGGGTCGCCCCTCCCCCTTTGAACGGGCTCATCCTACAATGTCGCCGACAGCCCGGTCCTGACCGGCCCGCACCATCAGTTCGGTACCCCCGTCGCTGTAACTCGTCGTCGAGGTCGAGGGTGTCGGTGCTACGGACGCACGGCCCGTTCCAGTAGGCGGCGACGTGCCGGCCGTTCGTGCATAGCGGCCGGGCTGCGGTGCCGTGGCTCACCGACGCAGACCTGACGGTCAACACTACCGAGAAGCCCCGGACGAGGTCGTGGCCGAGGTTCTCGCCAGCCCGCCGCAGCAGTCGGCTGAACCGCGCGTCGGCTCTCCGCTACCTACAGCTTCAGCACCCAAGCAAGTGTCACCTACCGCCGGGTACGGGGCACGCATATCACCATCGTCAGATCGTGCCCTGACCCGCTCCTACCCGGCATTATGGCGGTCGTCGGGTGCTCCATAACGTTCGGCCTGACGCCGTCGGTTCAGTACGACTCGGAGTAGCTATCGGGCTCCGTGATGCCAGTCGAGCTTGATCGGTTGGCCGAGCGAGTTCCGACGCGACCGAAGCACTCACGAGGCGACACACGATCCCGCACCCGACACACGACCATCCCTGCTCAGCAGCCGAATCGTGACGCCAAGGAAGCGCCGATAGCACTCATGAGTCACCCCTCCGCCCGATCGTCTCGCGAGCACACACGACGCATCACCCGATCAACCGCACAGCACCCGATCGCGCCTGGTCAACAGCACGACCTCGTCGCAGAGGAACCGTCGCAACAAGCGAGGAATCAAGTCTCGTTCCTTGTCGCTGTCGCCGGCCCGCCGCAGCCGGCGTTTCACCGCGTGTTCCGCCTCGGTTGGGCAGCACTACTGCGCAGTCGGTCGCTTGGGTGTTTTTGTCGAGGCGCCGCGCAGGTCAGCCTTCAGCGCCAGATCGTGTCACGCCGCAGGTCGGCCCAGGCAGGTCGTGCGCGAAGACGGTGGGAGGGAATGCACCTTTGCAGGTTCCCCTTTGGGGAACCTGGGGCGCACACATCGCCGGTTTCTTCACTCACTCGGCGACGGGAAGCGCTCACGGAAGACGCTCGCCGGTTCGACTACGAAGCCGTCCGGCCCAAACGTCACCGCACAGGCCTCCAGAAATCCGGATTGCCCAAACATGACCGCTGTCCCCTGATGAGGCCACGGGTCGAGCAACGCCACCACACTGCGCCAAGAAATCGGTGGAGCGCCTTGCGATGACGACGGCGCACGAACCTCGAGGGTCAGTTCGTACAGCGCGACCTCACTGCTCGATCCGCCGAGCCGGAGCACCATCGTCTCACCCGTCTCGACAGGGTCGCCGCCAGACTGCAACACCTCGCTGCGCACCAAGGTGATCGGGGCGCCGGTATCGATCAGGGCGGACCAAACACTCGCCGTACCCGGCGTCGACGCCTGCACCACAGCGCGGAGCACCGGCTGCGGCGTTCGCCCCCGGCCCTCACCGAAGTCGGTGTAGCCGTACTGCCACGCCTCAGCCAAGCCCAAAGACCACGGGTTCGCCCGGAACCGGAGCGCGCATGATTTCGAGCCCCTCGACACCGTCGGCGTCGATGACCGCCATCAACTCCGACAACGTGGCTGCATGTCGCTGTACCCGATCGTCGGTATCGAGCGCGACCCAACAACCAGCCCATTCGGCGAGATCGAGCGTGCGAACCATGCCTTCAACAGTACCAGTCCGGTGCTCGGCCGCGCTCCTCATCCAGGGCGGGCGAGCAGAACAGCGATACAACACCACGACAGGTCCGATGCGACTCCCCGAGGGTGCGATCGTGTCGCCAGGTTCCCCGTTCAGGGGAACCTGCAAAGGTGTATGCACTCCCACCAGCCCGGCACACGACATTCCAGAACCCACCTCCGACGACACACGATCTGACGAGGCAACGCTCCCCACACCCGCCGAGGACCACGCCCGAGCGCGAGCCAGCACCGACCGCAGGATCTGCCGGGCCGAAGGGCTCTCCCGGCTCGATGTCCCGCCCAGCACGGCCAGCCGCCTTTACAGAGCAGAGGAGACTTCCAGGGTTTCCCGGACGAAGGAGATCTGCAATGAACACGCTCTCGATCAGCCCGGCGACGATGACCGTCAGCGAGGCTGCGATCCTGCTCGGCATTTCGCGATCGAACGCCTACGAATGCGTGCGCCTCGGCTCGATCCCGTCGATCCGGCTTGGTCGGCGAATCGTGGTACCGACGCACGCCATTAACGCGCTCCTTGCCTCCGTCACGCCGAACGTCGTCGACAACGGCTCCATCGAGCGCTGACAGACCCCCAGGAGCTCTACTCGAAGAGCCCAGCGATGCGACCAGCGCTCTCGCGGCGGACTGCCTGCGGGACGTGCGAGTAGGTGTCCATCGTGACCGAAATCGTCGCATGGCCGAGCTGTTCCTGGACGACCTTCGGATGCACGCCGGCTTCGAGCGCACTCGTCGCCATCGTGTGGCGAACATCGTGCAGCCTGATCTTCGGCACGTCGGCCCGCCCGATCGCCGAGGCGAACATTTTCGTGAGTCGCTGCGGCAGAAGCGGCACACCTGCCTCGTCGACGAACACGTACCCCGAGCCGGTCCACGCGACGCCCGCTGCGGCCCGCTCGACTTCCTGACGTTCGCGGTGATCGCGAAGGACGCCGCCCGTTGCATCGGCGAGCAGCAGTTGTCGCTGACTCCGCGCCTTCGGCGTCGTCGTCACGGTCTCCTTGCCGGCCGTCGTGCGCTGCTGAGCAACCGTCAGCGTTGCCCGTCCAAGGTCGACATCGCTCCACCGCAGCCCGGCGAGTTCGCCGCGACGCATACCGGTGTGCAGCGCGAGCGTCCACAGCCCGCGAAGTCGGTCGTCGTCCAGCGAGTCGATGAAGCGCCGCGCCTCCTCAGACGTCCACACCGTCATCTCGATGTGCTCGCCCTTCAGCACCCGCACCGAACTCGCCGGGTTGGTCGGCATCACGTTCCACCGGACACCGTCGGCAAGGGCACGGTGCAGCACCCGGTGTGCGAGCTTCACCGAGTTGGCCGCCAGTGGCTTGCCATCGCGTCGACCGTGATCGAGCAGCACCCCGTGCCAACGCTTGATGTCCATCGCCGACAGACCAGCAAGGCGCGTGGCACCGAGATACGGCAGCACATACCGCTCGACGACTTCGCCATAGTTCGTCCACGCAGTCAAAGCCAGCTCAGGCTTGACCGTGTCGATCCACACCTCGAGGAAATCACGGACAGTCTGCTTCGACGGTGCGATGTACGTGCCCTGTTGCAGGCCAGCGAGCGCCTCGTTCAACGCTGCCTGGGCTGCACGCTTGGTCGCGAAGTTGCCGACCTGCCGCTGGCGACGCTTTCCGGAATCATCGAACCCCAAGTCGATCCGATAGCTCCACGCGCCGCCCGGCGTTCGTGGTTTGCGGATCGCACCCTTCATGCTGACACGGTAGCCCGATGTGGACACTTCGTGGACAGCAGACCGAATCTGCGACCAGCGCTTCGACCGGAAATGGCCTCTACGCTGGGGTGATCTTGGAGCCGGGTGCGAGGATCGAACTCGCCACCTCATGATTACAAATCAAGTGCTCTACCAACTGAGCTAACCCGGCGTGGGGCATGACGATAGCGACGTCACTGGATTTTCGAACGGTGACGACGCGTGCTGATGAATGC
>NZ_JBDNIJ010000217.1:0-1881 GCF_041688325.1 Ilumatobacter sp. | reverse complement strand
GCGTCGGAGCTGGCGGCGACGATGCCGCCCTGCGCGGCGCGATGCACGACCTTGACACGTGGGTCACCGGCTGCATGTTCGTCGAGGAGGCGCGCCACCTCGGGTCGGGTCGACCCGTCGTTGACGAGCACATGCTCCCAGTTCGCCCAGCTCTGGCGTTCAACGGATCGGAGGCAGGCAGCCAAGTGGGTCGGGTCGGGGTCAAAGACCGGTGTCAGCACCGAGATGAGCGGAAGCATCGTGCTGCTCAGAAGATTCGGGCGCGGACCGACCGGGTGATCCGACCGACGGTGGACTGCGCACGATTGGTCACAAGCCGTTGGAAGTGGTCTTGGTCTTGGCGAGCGCGAGCCAATTCGACGTGCAGCTGAGCGACTTGACCGCGCAGCGCGCCAGCGCTGGCTTCGGCGCCCTTGGCGACGTCGCGTGCCGCGAGGAGGTCGTGGCGCAGTGCTGCGTACGCCTGCTCGTCTGGGCCAACGAGCGTGCGGAGGCGGTCGATCTCCGTGTGGAGCGCGCCGGGATCGGGTGCTGACATCGGCGCAAGTCTACTGCGAGCGCTCAGGGCGGCTGGTTTTACGGCCCGGCCAGGATTGGCCAGGGCAGGGTCGGGTGCAACTCGCGGAGGTGCCCCAGCATCAGGTCGCCGAACAGGTTCGACGTGGCGAGCATGGAGGTTTCCTGTGTGCGGTATCGGCCGAGCATCTCAGCGACATGCACGCCGCGTTCGCCTGCTGCTGCGAGTCGGAGCCACATCTCCCAGTCTTCCCAGCCAAAGACGAGCGCGTCGTCGACCCGATAGCCACCGTGTTGTTCGAAGGTCGTGGCACGGAACATGGCTTGGGCGTCGATGTGGTTGGCCGAACACAGCCAGGGCACGTGCCAACCGGTAGCGCTGCGCAAACCGGTGGTCTTGCCGAACTCTTCGAGGATCGACCAGGAGAACGCAGCACCGGGGTGGGCATCGAGCGCATCGGCCAGGCGGCGCAGGCACGTCGGGTAGACGTGGTTGTCGGCGTCCATCACCATGATCTTGGCGCCGCGGGCGTGTTCGATTGCCCGGTTCCGGCTCGCTGGAAGCCCACGGTTCGCATCGACGCCAATCAGCACGATTGGCGTGTCGGGGTGCGCTGCGATGAAGTCGCTGACCACCTGACGGCCATGGTCGTTGGAATGGTCGTCGACGATCACGATCTCGATGTCGACATCGGTCGACGCGACAATCGAGTCGAGTGTCTCACCGACCACTGCGGCGTAGTCAAAGAGCGTCACGATGACGCTGACCTCGGGCGTTGCGTCCGCCGTTGCATTCGCCGTTGCATTCTCGTAGGACGCCGACGTGATCACTTCGACGTGTTCGGCATCGCCATGACGGTAGGCGCAGCGAGCCGCGTCGATCGATCGTTGCAACGACATCTCATCATGGAGCGCGGCATAGACACGCCGACGGAAGGTCGTTGTCGGGCGGAAGGCGGGCAGCAACGGGATCTGTTGTGCCCGGCGCAGCTTCGAGCGGTACGACGGCACCGAACCCCGAGTAGCTGACCGCGAGCTGGCGCTGTGCTCCGGGATAGATGCCGGGATAGCTGCCGGGATAGATGCCGGGATAGATGCCGGGATAGCCGCCAGGATCGGGGCGAGGCTGTCGACGAGCGGATGTTCTTCGAGGACCGCAATCGATCCGGCCCGACTGATTTCGGCGCACCGTTCGGGGTCCTCGAGCAGTGCGGCAATCGTCGTCGCGACGTCGGTCGTCTCGATGAAGTGTGTACCCGACTTGAGCGGGGCAAAACCGGTTGCGGGTTCGGTGACGACGACGCAACCGTTCGCCATTGCCTCGATCAGCCGAGCCCATTCGAAGTAGTGGTTGGCACCGCCATC
>NZ_JBDNIJ010000216.1:0-2747 GCF_041688325.1 Ilumatobacter sp. | reverse complement strand
TTGGAGCCGGGTGCGAGGATCGAACTCGCCACCTCATGATTACAAATCAAGTGCTCTACCAACTGAGCTAACCCGGCGTGGGGCATGACGATAGCGACGTCACTGGATTTTCGAACGGTGACGACGCGTGCTGATGAATGCAACAAGCCAACGGCTCACGAAAGGCGTCAACCGGGGATGCTGGGTTGCGTATCTGCCCACTGCTCGAGGATGAAGGTCGACACGATCCGGTAGCGGACGCCACCAAGCGGCTGGTCAGACAAGGAGGAGCTCGTGCCGGTGCAGGAAACGAGGATGAACGTCGACCCGCTGGTACGGCGAGATGCGGTCAAAATGTCGAACGGTTCGTTCGTCGTCAGCTCCTCACGCACAAAGCGATACGTGTACAACCGCTCGTCAGGAGTTTCGACATACATCCGGTCACCGTTCTCCAGCCAGTGCTGGTTGCGGTACGGACCACTACCCTTCGGCGTACTCACAGTGCGGTGACCAAAGACGACGATCGATGCCCCCGACTGACCGATCAAGCCGGTGTTCGTCCAGTGCCACGACTCTCCGATGTCGACAACCGGGTCGCCGCTGGTCGCGTTCGCCATCACGAGGTTGAGCAGGCCCATCCGCGGGACGTTCAACACCCAGTTGAACGGCGCGGCCGGCGGATCCGGATCGACCGTCTTGCCCCGGGTCGCAGCTATCGGCGAACCGAGATACCAGCCCGCGACATCACACACGATGTGCGCACCGTGGAGCGAAAAACACTCGACGCCTTTGGTGCTGACCGGCGTAATCACATGGTTCGCGACGGTCTGGCCGACTCGGCTGATGTTTAGGTTGGACACCTCGCGGCGCACAGTCTGAGCGCCGAGCACGGTGACGAAGCCGACGTTCATGCTGTTCACCGACGTGAGGTTCATCGCCAGCCCCAACGCTTTACCCGTGACTGGGAACCCACTTCGTCCGTTCGGCAACGTGAATGCGCGCGACCATCCCGGCCACAAGCGCCTTTTCCCGCCAGCCTTGGCGATGTCAGAATCACGGCGAGTGTCGAGCAGGCGAATCGGCTTCACTGGAACGAACAGGCCCGACTCCGACTCGGAATCGCTGTCGCCCGTGATGTAGCCCGCCACGTCGACGTAAATGTCGCCGCCACCAATCATGAACACGTCGATCGCAGCACGACCGCCCGACAGGCCGGTCTTGATGACTGCACCCGCACCACGTGTCTCGCCACTGGAAAAGTTGACCGTGGTGACGGTCGGAACCGTGGCCAGGCCAGTCGGAAGTGTCGTCAGGAAGCCCGCAGCGCGCGCTCCCGCAACCGTGACATTCGCGACGACTGCTTTGGCACTCGAATCGATCTGATTCAACACGATGGTCTTGCGTTCGTTATGGCCGACGAAGAACGGCCCGACCACCCGGACGGTCTGGTCGAGCAATTTGAGGCGCCCGCCTTTCCGCTTCGACGAAGTCTCCACGTACACGCCGGAGATATCGACGATCACGTCGTACGGATTCAGGCCCAGAACGTCGATCTTGCCGTCGGCGCTCAGCTTGACCGTGGCGAGGTTCGCGACAATCGCGTCGTTCGGCTCGATCAGAACGTTCGCCACCACCGAGTCGTCGCCAGCAGGAGTCGCACGGACGAAGCCGGGCTGACCGTTGTTGATTGCCACGAGCGAAACAACCGCAGCAATCGCCTTCTGACCCGGGTTCAGCGTTATCTGGTTGCGAACATCAATCCGGATGACCCGATCGGAAATGCGTTCAAAATTCTTGAACTGGTTCGTGTACGGCGCATACCGACGCGTGTCCGCGAGCCGAACCTGCGTGACTGGCTCGTAGTAACCGGCTCCAAGCGGGATCGCTGCTTCGGCACTCGACGCGACTGCAGTGGCTGCGACAGCACCCGCCAAACCAGCGAGAAACCCTCGGCGTCCGAGTGGCCTGGGGCCAGCATTGGCGGCCCCATCAACCTGCCCAACGCCACTCTGGTGACCGGCGTCAGGCGGCGGCCAGGTATCGCGCGAGTACTCCGTAACACGCGGGGACCGAGTGACATCAAACATGGAAGTCATACTAAGGTGCTCAGCAGATAGGTGAATCGGCCTTCGGGATCGCCGTTCGGTCCGAGGCCGTGACCAGGCCTTCACTGGTCGCCGCCGATCCGCGAAACCCCTGGTCGCGCCCTATCCGTGCGGCCCCTAAGCCTGAATCCACCTCGTGGGGTCTCGGGGTCCGCCGATGGTGGTGGGTGTGGAGCGAGCGAGTTGTAGTCCTGTTGAACCGGGTTTGGGGTGTGTTGAACCGGGTTCGGATGTTTTTCGAGGGTTCGTGACGCTGGGTCGGGTTCTGCGGCGCGTCGGACCGCGGGATGTGTGTCAGCCGGCTGGGCCGGGGAGTGCGCGGAGGTTTGCGAGCATGGTGGTGAAGGCTTCTTGCCAGGGCCAACGGCTCGGGAAACGAAGTGTGTGTCGGCCGGACCGGTTCACCGCGACAGCGGGGACCGCGATGATCCGGACGCGCAGTGTTCGGGTGTTGGCGGGTTCGTGTTCGCCGAGGGTGATGGTCCAGCGTCCAAGGTTGTGGGCGATGACCGCGCTCGCGAACCAGGCGGCGTTCGCCGGGTAGTGACCGGAGGGGATGTGAGCAGCGCCGCCGTCTTTGAGTTCTCTGATGGCGAGTTCGACAATGGCGTGGTTGCGATGGAACTCGTCGGCTTCGATCGTGGTCAAGTCGGTCCGGTTGGT
>NZ_JBDNIJ010000215.1:0-1710 GCF_041688325.1 Ilumatobacter sp. | reverse complement strand
TGATGGAAACCGGACGACGGACGCCGAGATCATCCGGATCGCCGATCGCGACGAACGAACCGTGGTCACCAAAGACCACGACTTCCTCGATGGTCACCTGCTGAACAATGTGCCGCAACGATTGCTGCTGGTGACGACCGGAAACATCCGCAACGACGACCTGATCGCGCTCATCGAAGCCGTTGAGCCGCTACTCGTCGAAGCGTTCGAGCATTCAGCCTTCGTCGAAGTGAACCGCGGCGCCGTCATCGGCCACTGAGTACCCTCGTCCGATTCAGAAACCCAGCTCGACACGGTGTCAAGCCCTCAAGCCGCTCAGAATATTCACGACCGAGCCGCTTGACCCCGCTCAGACATCTGCGCGAGCCACCTACCAGGTGTTTCGCAGTGCCCCTGGCAGGAATCGAACCTGCGACACACGGTTTAGGAAACAGTTCAACACCGTCCGCCGGGACCGACACCGCCGCGCAACAACAGCCGAAGCGATCAGGCAACTTCCAAAAAGCGGCGAAGCGCTTCACGAATCACTTCGCTCGTCGAAGAACTATCCGCAGCCGCACGCGCATCGATGGCAGCTTTCAACT
This sequence comes from Ilumatobacter sp., assembly GCF_041688325.1. GTDB lineage: Bacteria > Actinomycetota > Acidimicrobiia > Acidimicrobiales > Ilumatobacteraceae > Ilumatobacter_A. The sequence goes on along the minus strand of NZ_JBDNIJ010000215.1, from coordinate 1,126 downwards.
CAGGGTCAATCCGCACCGGCACAACCTCAGCAGGCGCAGAACCCATCCGCCGCCGACCGCCTCGGCGCTTCAATTTCCCGACGTCGTAACCAGCTTCAGCCTCATCAGCCATCGCCTCCACATCGCGCTGAGACACCTCGTGCCCGTCCATCATTCCTACGACCTTGTTGTCAACACTCATCATTCGCCTCCAGGCAACAGCTCTTCGTACTTTGATCGCATCGGCATAGCGTGAATCACCATCTCCGCACCATCGTCGAAGACCAACACAATCAACTCCAACATCAACCCCGCCCGATTCGGACCAAGGACCAACCAGCGCCTTGGCGGATCATCGTCACCGATCTCGCACTCGACCAACAGTTGATCGATCGCATGAAGAACGTCCTCGTCCGAGACGCCGTGCTTCTGCGCTGACTCGTTGATCTCCACACAGCACAAACGTAATACGAATGAGTAGACGTGTCAACCCGCAAAGACCGGTGACTCAAATCGACTGACCAGCATGAGGCCCAGGCGTGTAATGCCGTCACCCGTCGACCCACAAGGCCGAACTGAGCGTCCCCCTGTGAGCCGGTCACCTCTTCAAGGAGGTAATCATGGCAACCATGGAAAAGAAGGCGACGTCGAGAACTCGACGGTCGTTCCCTGACGAGTTCAAGTCTGACGCTGTAGCAATGGTGCTCGACGACGGTCGCAGGATCGTCGACGTCGCCGAAGCAATCGGTGTCGGCGAGGGCACGCTTGGTAACTGGGCCCGGTTGGAAAAGATCGAGCGCGGCGAACGCGCTGGTCTGACCCGCGACGACCGCGCCGAGTTGGCTGAGCTCCGTAAGGACAACGCCCGTCTGCGGATGGAACGAGATCTACTCAAACGACCAACGGCCTTCTGGGTGAAGGAGTCGGGACAGTGACCCGCTACAAGTGGATTGCTGCCCGGAAGGCCGAGGGATTCCCGATCAAGGCGGCATGCAAGATCGCCGAAGTGTCACGCCAGGCGTTCAACGACTGGCGTGCCAAGCAGGCAGCACCGCCGACTGATGCCGATGTTGCCGACACCGAATTGGTGACGGTGATGCGCGAGATCCATGTCGAGTCCAACAGCACCTACGGCCAACCGCGGATG
>NZ_JBDNIJ010000214.1:0-7943 GCF_041688325.1 Ilumatobacter sp. | reverse complement strand
TGGATTCGACGGCAGAGTAGCGATCATCACCGGCGCCGGTGGCGGCCTGGGTAGGCAGCACGCACTGATGATGGCAGCACGTGGTGCACTGATTGTGGTGAACGACCTCGGCGGTTCTGTCGACGGTTCGGGCAGCGACAAGGGCGCCGCTCAACTGGTCGTCGACGAGATCACCGCAGCCGGCGGCGACGCCGTTGCCAACACCGATTCGGTCGCGACGTCTGAGGGCGGCGAGTCGATCGTCAAGTCCGCCATCGATGCCTACGGCAAGATCGACATCGTCATCAACAATGCCGGCATCCTCCGCGACAAATCGTTCCACAACATGACCCCCGATCTGGTCGACCCGGTCCTCGACGTCCACCTTCGCGGCGCATTTAACGTCACCGGCCCGGCCTGGAAGCTGATGCGGGAACAGGGGTACGGCCGCATCGTGTCCACATCGTCCGCTGCCGGCATCTTCGGCAACTTTGGCCAGGCCAACTACGGCGCCGCCAAGATGGGGCTCGTCGGCTTCACCAACGTGCTCGCCGTCGAAGGTGCGAAGTTCAACATCAAGGCAAACGCCATTGCGCCGCTCGCCTACACCCGCATGACCGAAGATCTTCTTGGTTCACTCGGCGAGAAGCTGCAACCCGAACTTGTCTCGCCGCTCGTCACGTACCTGAGCCACGAGTCCTGCGAGTCGACGGGCCGTACGTACTCGGTTGGCGGTGGCCGCGTTGCCGAAGTGTTCATCGCCGAGTGCCAGGGCTACACATCCGATTCGCTCACGCCCGAGAACCTGCGCGACAACTGGGACACCGTCACCGACCAAACCGGCTACGAGGTCCCCGCCGCCATCGCCGAAGAAACGGCAATGTTCCTCAAAGCCCTCAAGTAGGCCACTCTTCGCCGAAGGCGTGAGGTCAGCGCACCTCCCTCACGCCTTCGGCGCGTGAGAGGGTCTGTTTCTGACATGCTGTGCAGGTGAGCGACAACGATCTCCAGTACGACGAACAACCCGGCGGCGCTGGTCGCAACGGGCCCGGGATCTTTTTGGTGCTGACGATTCTCGTCGCAGCTGTCACCGCGGCGTTCATTGCGCAGAACCGCGAGCGAACCGCTATCGAGTTCCTGTTCTTCGACTTCAACAGTCGGACATGGGTCGCCATCGCCATTGCGATCGGCCTCGGCGTGCTGCTCGACCGGCTGTTCCTCGCCTGGTGGCGACGCGCTCGCAAGCGCAAGCACCAGCGCTGACCCTCGGCCAACTCTCGTCCAACCCGCGGCGATCACGATTGGCCTCGCGTGGTCTAACCCGACGATGATGGCGCCGTGCGGATCGAATCATCAGACGGTATTCAGGTAGCGGTTCACGAGTTCGGCGGCGCCGGCCGGACACTGCTCTGGTCACACGCAACCGGCTTCCATGCCCATTGCTACGAGCCGATCGCCCACCGACTTGGCGCCGACTTCACGTCCTTCGGCCTCGACCACCGAGGCCACGGCATGACCTCCCGGCCCGACGACTGGAAGGTCGACTGGTCCAAGTACGGCGATGACGCTCGGGTCGCAGCCGAAGCAATTGCGCCTGACGGCGGTCTTGTCGCATTCGGCCACTCAATGGGAGGAGCGTCGCTCGTGATGGCGGCTCATGCCCACCCCGGCCTCTTTGAGACGCTGGTCGTGTTCGAGCCGATCATCTTCCCCGCCCCCGACGTCGGCCCCAAGGGCGAGCCCACGCCCATGATCGCCGCAGCCCGCAATCGCCGCGCCACCTTCGACTCGTATGAGGCAGCGGTCGAGCGGTACTCGTCGAAGCCGCCGATGCAGTTCTTCGACCCCGACATCCTTCGCGCCTACGTCGAGCACGGCTTCGCCCCGATCGGCGGCGGAACTGGGGGCAACGGACCTGGCGGTGACGGAGTCGAGCTGCGCTGCGCTCCCGAGCACGAAGCGCGCACATTCGAAACCGGTGGCACCCATGGCTTCTGGGATCTCCTCCCCGAGGTCGAGACCAAGGTCATCGTCGTGTCGGGCAAGGTTGACGAGGAACGCTCTCCCGCCGGAATCGCCGCCAGCGTCGCCGAACGCCTCCCGAACGGCTCGTACATCGAACTGGAAGCCGGCAACCACCTCACGCCGTTTATCACTCCCGACGTCATTGCCGACCTGCTCCGCGACACCCTCGCCTGACAGCGATCCGGCGGTGACAGGCGATCTGTAGGGTGAGTTGCATGTCAGAAGCTGCCGTCGAGCCGGCCTACCCGGTACCGATGACACTCTCGCCATCGCGGGTTTCGTCGTTCACGTCGTGCCCGATGCAATTCCGGTTCTCCAGCATCCAAAAGCTGCCCGAACCGCCCGGCGTCGCCACCACAAAAGGAACCGTCGTGCACCGGGCCCTGGAGCTGCTGTTCGTTCGCTCCGCCGCCGATCGCAGGCCCGAGTCCCTCGCCATCGACTTGGCCACGGCGCTCGACGAGTATTTCACACATCCCGACTACGTGGGCCTCCAGCTCGACAACGCAGGCGCCACCTCGTTCCGTCGCGAGTGCGAATCGCTGATCGAGAAGTACTTCGGCATGGAAGACCCGCGCACCGTTCGCGAGATCGGCCTCGAACTTTGGATGACCGCCGACGTGGGCAACCTGCAGCTCCGCGGCATCATCGACCGACTCGAACTCGACGAGCACGGTGGGCTGGTCGTCACCGACTACAAAACCGGTCGAGCCCCGTCGGGTCGGTACGAACAGAAGAGCCTCGCCGGAGTTCACTTCTACGCGTTCCTCTGCGAGCAGGTCTTCGGCGTGGTTCCGTCAAAGATTCGCCTGATGTACCTCAAAACCGGCGAGACGATCGAAACCACCCCGTCTGCACAATCGGTCAGGTTCATCACGACCCGAACGAAGGCGGTGTGGGCGGCAGTCGAACGTGCGTGCACCACCGGCGACTTCCGCCCGAACCAGAGCAACCTCTGCAACTGGTGCTCATTCCAACGATGGTGCCCTGAATTCAACGGCGACCCCGCCCTGGCGGAGACCGAGGCCCGAGCCGCTTACGAGGCCTTACTCACGCCGACGCCGGTCAGCCTCGAATCCTGATGGCAACAGCAGACGCAGCGTCAGAATCGATTTCACCAGAATCGATTGCCGACCCACCGCTCGACGACGTTCCCGGCCAAGGTGCGTTCGGCCCCGTCGTCGATGCATTCGATCAACGTGTCGACAAGCTCCTCGAACAAGTCCGCGGTAACCCGATCGCCGACAAGGTGTTCACCACTGCCAGCCATGTCGGCGAGTTCAGCCTCATCTGGCACGCGATCAGCGTCACTCGAGGCCTCGCCAAGGGCCGCCGCGACCAGGTGGTCGTGCTTGCCGTCCTGATCGGCGCGGAAAGCCTCATCGTCAACCAGGGCGTCAAGCGCCTGTTCAAGCGCACTCGCCCCACCATCGATGGCGACGACCGGTTGAAGGTTCGCAAGCCGATGACCTCGTCGTTCCCGTCTGGGCATTCCAGTGCCGCCGCGTTTGCCGCCACGATGCTGACCGCATGGGATGGCAAGCGGATGGGCACTGTGTGGTTTACCGTCGCCGGCATTGTCGGCACAAGCCGCGCCTACGTGAGAATTCATCACGCTTCTGACGTCGTGGGTGGCCTCGTCGTCGGTCGCATTCTCGGCCTGATCGGCCGCCGTATTGCCCGGCGCCTCCTCCCCGCCTAACATTCGCCCCTCCCCAGCCACCCCTCCCCGCCGCCACCACCCAGCCACCACCCACGCTCCGGGGCCATGGAGCGATGAGTCCCGAGCACGCTCAGCCGGTCTGGCGCTCATCGATCGTGCCAACCACTGGGTTTGCCCGCATACCCTGAGCGCCAATGAGCGACATCGCGTACGGCAACAAGATGAGTGACGCTGAGGGTTTGATGTGGCGGCTAGAAAAAGACCCGCATTTGTCGTCGACGTTCGCCTCGGTAACGATCCTCGACCGCAAGCCTGACGTTGACCTGCTGCGCGAACGCTTGATCCGCGCCAGCCACCGCATGCCGCGCCTCCGCCAACGAGTGCAAACCGCGCCGGGCAATGTGAGCGCACCGACCTGGGTCGATGACTCTGACTTCGACATCAACCTGCACCTGCGCCGCGTCGCTCTTCCCAAGCCCGGCACCGAACGCCAACTCTTCGACCTTGCGACACTGCTGTGTGCCGACCCGTTCGACCGAACTCGCCCGCTGTGGCAGTTCACCGTCGTCGAAGGTCTCAAGGGCAACCGAGCGGCGCTGATCCAAAAGCTCCACCACACCATCGCCGACGGCGAGAGCGGCGTGAAGTTGTCACTCGAGTTTCTCGACTTCGAGCGCGATGCCCTCCAGCCAGAACCGCTCACACCTGACGAGATCGCGGCTGCCAACGAGGATCTCCGCGACAAGGACACCAAGACTGCTGACGCCGTGCGCGACATCCTCGCCGGATCGATGCGGCTGCCAATCGGCATCTTGAAGCAGGTCAAGGACCTGCTCTCCGACCCATCACATATCCCCGATGCGAGCAGCGCAGCAGCCAAAACGTTCCGCAGCATCATCAACCAGTTGGGCGACACCGACCCCGCTCGTTCACCTCTGTGGACGCAACGCTCGACGCGGCGCACCCTCGAACATTCAGTGGCACCGTTTGACGCGACGAAAGCTGCGGCCAAACGACTCGGGGGCACCCTCAACACGGCGTTCTTAACGATTGCGACCGATGCGGCCAGCGCCTATCACGTCGAACACGGCAGCCCTGTTGAGGCACTCCGGGCGTCGATGGCGATCAGTACTCGCACCGAGTCATCCGGTGCCAACGCGTTCTCGCTCGTGCGAATGCTCGTTCCGACCGGCGAAATGTCGCTCGACGAACGGTTTAGTGCAATCGACCAAGCATCGGCAGCCGCTGTCAGCGCCACGGGTGGCGCCAACCTCGACTCAATGGCAGCGGTAGCTGCAGGCCTTCCCACGTCACTGCTCACCCGAATGGCTCGCCAGCAAGCACAGACCGTTGACTTCGCCACCTCGAACGTGCGCGGGGCACCGATGCCGTTGTTCGTCGCGGGCGCTCAGTTGCTGCACAACATTCCGGTCGGCCCGCTCAGCGGCGTGGCGTTCAACCTGACCCTGCTGAGCTACAACGGCAACTTGGACATGGGATTGAACACCGACTCGGCAGCGGTCGATAACCCTGCGCTGCTGAAACGATGCCTCGACGATGCGATCGCTCGTTTTACGAAGCTTGCGAAGAAGTAGGCCTCGACGAGGCCGCCTCGTCAGACAGTTTCGCTGGCGACCGGTTCGATCGTCTCGATGACCACGGACGGCTTTTCGGCCTCGGTGGTCAGCAGTGTGCGGACGTCGAGCAGGAGGTCAGCGACCTCGCCGCTCGAGACGAGCTCACGCTGCATCATCCGAGAGAGTGCACCGTCGATAACACCGACAGCCTCGTTGATCACTGCGTCGTTGGCGTTGCGCTGATCAGTCATTACCTGACACGGTACCCGGCGATTGGACACCGAGTGTGCACCTGCTCCGAGTTCAGAAACCTGTCACACAATCGAAGCAGTGCGGACTTGACCTCAGCGCCCGTGTTCACACGGGATCGTCGCCGACCCCAGCGTCGGGCATACGATGCTGTGCTATGGATCTGCAAGGCAAAAACGTCGTCGTCACCGGTGCTGGCCGGGGTATCGGAGAGGCACTCGCACGTGAGTTCCATGCACGTGGGGCCCGGGTCGCAATCGCCGACCTCCGTGGTGCTGAGGCTGTCGCAGCCTCGCTCGATGGCGCCATCGCCTTCGTCGCAGACGTCAGCACCGAGGCGGGCAACAAGGCCCTCGTCGAAGGAGCAATCGAGGCAATGGGCCACGTCGATCTGTTCTTCGCCAACGCCGGCGTCGGCAACGGGAGCGACGTGCTCGCCACCCCGGAAGACGACTGGGAGTTGGCAATGAACGTCAACGTCCACGCACACCGTTGGGCCGCTCGCTACTTGCTCCCCGACTGGCTCGAACGCGGCGAAGGCTACTTCTGCTCGACCGCATCGGCCGCGGGTTTGCTGGCCCAGATCGGCTCCGGTCCGTACACCTTGTCAAAGCGGGCTGCTGTCGCCTTCGCCGAGTACATGTCGATCACCTACGGCGACCGCGGCATCAAGGTCACCTGTCTCTGTCCGCAGGGCGTCAACACCGCCATGCTCCACGCCGGCGACGATGCCATGTCAGGTGGCAACGTGGTCAAGGCCGCTGGCGATGTTCTGGAGCCGGCCGACGTCGCGGTGCAGGTCGCCGACACGATCGAGCAGGAGACATTCTTCGTGCTCCCGCATCCCGAAGTCGCCGGCTACATGCAGATGAAGGCTGCCAGCCCCGACCGCTGGCTCGGTGGCATGCGCAAGTTGCAGCGCACCGTCATGGGCGGCTGACCGCCCATCATCAGCATCATCATCATCATCATCATCATTGATTGCCCCGTTCGACCACGATGCAACGTTCGCCTGCCGCTCTTGCCCGTTTGGGCCTGCGAGTCGGTGAACCAATCCGTTTTCAACAAAACAGCAAGGGTCGTTGGATCGTCGGCAAAGTTGAGGGCATCGAGGACGACGGCAGCATTCAACTGCGCGACCCCGACGGCGCGACGCGATCACTGCGTGCCGAGGTCCTCGAGATTCGCCGACCGGGTTCACGGGGTCGCCTGCGCTGGTGCACCGTCAGCGATGTTGCCGTCACCTGGGAACAGCTCGAGATGTTCGAGAAACCGCCCGCTGTTGATTTGCCAGTCGGCAAGCACATCAAAATCCAGCGCGGTCGTCCAACTCTGTTCGACGACATCTAGAAATCACGTCGCGCCCGATCCAGGCCGTACTCGACCAAGGTGCTGAGCCCTGACCAGCTCACACCGGCATCAGCACCATCAGCGAAATCAGCGACCGCCGCTGACGTTCACCGTCGTCGCGGTGATGTAGGACGCCGCATCCGAAGCCAACCAGAGAATCGCCTGAGCGACCTCTTCGGGCTGCCCGCCTCGACGCATCGGCACACCGCCGGCGACCCGATCGACACGACCCGGCTCACCGCCGCTGCCGTGAATGTCGGTGTAGACGACACCAGGACGAACCGCGTTGACACGGATTCCCTCCTCGGCAACTTCCTTGCCAAGCCCCATGGTCATCGTGTCAATCGCCGCCTTCGAGGCTGCGTAGTCGATGTACTCGCCAGGGCTTCCAAGGTACGACGCTGCCGACGACACGTTCACGATCGAACCGCCTGCGCCGCCGTGGCGTGTCGACATGCGCTGCACTGCTTCACGGGCGCAGATGAACGAGCCAATCACGTTGACCTCGAACATTTCACGCCATCGCTCGACCGACATCTCATCGAAACGAACCTGGTCCCGCACTATCCCTGCGTTGTTCACCAGGCAAGCAATCGGCCCGAGTGCACCCACGACCTCGTCGAACATGGCAATCACGTCGGTTTCAGACTCGACCAGGGTCTGCACAGCAACCGCTGATGCCCCGGCCTCGCGACACGCGCTGACGACCGTGTCGGCGGCGTCACGGTTCGAGGCGTAGTTGACGGCGACGTCGTAGCCGGCTGCAGCAGCGAGTCGGCAAGTTGCTGCGCCAATGCCTCGGCTCCCGCCGGTCACCAGCATGACCGGCCGCGTCATGACTCGGCGATCCATTGCTGGATGATTCGCCCAGCAATCGAGATGTTCGGCGGAATCATCGGGAGGTCGTCCTTGCGGTACCAATTGGCATCCATGATCTCGCCCGCTTGACAGACGATCTCGCCGCCGGTGTAGTTCACGCGGAAGCCGACCATCAGGCTGTGCGGGAACGGCCACGGCTGGCTGCCAACGTAACGGACGTCATCGACGTCGACGCCGACCTCTTCCTTGACCTCGCGGATGACTGCACCTTCGAGGTCCTC
>NZ_JBDNIJ010000213.1:0-1766 GCF_041688325.1 Ilumatobacter sp. | reverse complement strand
GCTCATTTCGGGATCCGGCACCTCGGAGCTCGCACTCCAAACGGCGTCGGTCAGCCGGCCCAGATCGCCGTCGGCGCGGCTGGTCGGGCCGAACCTGCCGGCACCAGCGCCGATGGCGACCGCGATGACGAGCAGCCCCGCGGCAACGCCAAGACGGGGCCGACGTGCGTGCCTCGCCTTGATCACCGACATCTCAGGCTGCCGGGCGACCCCCTCAGCGGATCAACGGCGCGGGGTCGGGCGGTACTCAAGGGGGAACTCTCGAATGGTCGCCCCGGTCACCTCGAACAGGTCGGTTGCCGCCTCGACGACCGCCAACTGTCGCTCGGCATCGCCAGGTGCTCCGAGTGGCCGACCGAGCGGATGTGGCGTGATCAGCGCACGCGCCACCGACATCTGACGCGGGATGTGGCCGAACGCGCCGATGTACACGCCCACGGTCGGGATTCCCGCCATTTCGATCGCTCGCTGAAGGTGCCCAACTGACACGTGGCAGACCGGTCAAACGGGCACGAGCAGTGCAAGATCGACGTCGTGGTCGCGCAGCATGTCCGCCCACGCCGGTGCGACCTGATTGCGGAGGCGGAGTTGTGCTGCTGCACCGACGAAGGAATAAACGGGGTTCACCATCTCGCCGATCCGGCCGCGGTCGGCGAGCGTACGGAGATGCCCGATCGGCAGTGCGACCTGATGATCGGAGCGAACGGCATCGATCGGATAGCCGCCGTGGCGGACACGAATGTCCGTCGCCGCGACGTCGGTCGGAATCGACGAGAGCGTCGGGGACTCGCGCAGGAACTCGCCGATCCGCGCTTCAGCCTCGGCCTGGGTCATATCCACGACACCGAACGGCTGCGGATCGTCACCGTCTACGAAGTGGCCACTCGAGGTCACCAGAGCAATTCGGCTCTCGCTGACGGGTTTCGAGAGCGGCACGAAGACCTGATCGTCGTAGGAGAACCGGTCCGTCACTCCATCTCGGGGCGCGTAAGCACGCTGCTGCGCAGAGATGAAACGCCCGATCAGCGCGGCAGCGTCGCCGTCGTCGAGGAGTTGGCTGACGCCCGCGAACAGGTCGGCCACGACATCACCTGCCTCGTCCGAGGTGAGCGATGCGAGGAACTTCGCGTTCAGGTTGCTGCGCGAGCCATAGAAGAACGAGTCCTTGAACTCGGCGAGGGTCTCGGCACGGTCTTGGTTGTCGGTCATCGATCAGCTCGGGAGGTGAGGTGTCATGGACGGTGGCGCCCACGTTGATTGGGCTGCTGTGGTTCGTCCGGAACCAAGGGTGTTGTCCTTCGAGAACCCGCCGACCGACTCGCGATATTCCCGTACCGCGTCGATTCGGGAATTACTCGGCGGTGGCACCGTGTTCTCGATGCATGACGAACGCATCGAGAAGTACGAAGTCGTCGACCCCACCCAAGGGACGAGCGACACCACGACAATCAACAGCTCAATCGACGTCGCGGTGGGCGGATCGGTGGGCCACGATCCAGTGGGTCCTGGTCGGGTTCGCGGTGGTCGGGGTCGTGGTCGTCGCGTTCTACCTGAGCCAAGGCCAGGACACCACGACGGTCCACGGACGCTGAAGCGACCGTCCGCCCGGCTACGACTCGACGACGGTGGTCGACGATGTCGCGACCGTGGTCGGCAAAGTCGTCGGAGGTGGCATGGTCGATGCCGTGGTGGTCGCCGCAGCGGGGGTGGTGAGAGTCGATGTCGTGGTGGCGTCGGGATTGGCGTAGTCGAACACGGGCAGCATG
>NZ_JBDNIJ010000029.1:0-4262 GCF_041688325.1 Ilumatobacter sp. | reverse complement strand
GCCTGGCGCTCGGCCATGGCGTGCCGTTCTCGTTCATCGGAGAGTTCGGCTGCAAGCTCGGCGACCCGCTGCTGCAGCACAGCAGTGTGTCGTGCCGCGGCGTCAGGACCGGTTTCATCTATCCCGGCAGCGACGCGCGCAATCTCGTCGACGAGGCCAGCGCTCGACGCAGTCCGGCCACCGGCGAGCGCGGCATGCGCCGCGTCGAGCGCATCTCGGTCGGCAGCTCGTGCCAGGCAGTAGCGGTCAGTCAGGGTGAGGAGCCCGCCGAGTGAATTGGCAGCAGCGGCGAAACCGTCGGTGGGATCTCGGTCGACGCCGAGATGTTCGAGCATCCGGGTTCGGGTGTCGATGGCGGCCGGGTCGAGTGTCTGTTCGAACAGCGCGCACCACAGCGTCGTGTCGCCAAACATGTCGGTCTCGATCGAAATCATCGCTGCCGCGCCTGCACGCTCGCGATCGTGTGGCTCGATGTCGCGTTCGATGACGACGGCGTGCACGGTGGTCGGCCAGGCAGTAGTCAGCGCTGGTTGCCACAATGCGCGGCTCATCACCACTCGCTCGTGAACGCTGCGCAAGTCGAGTGACACGTCGTTGCGGTGGAGATCGATCTGGGCGCGCATGACCCGCGCGACGACGTCGCTTTGCCAGCTGGCAGGATCGAGCGAGCTGAGGACACCGATTCGATGGGTATCGGGCGTGGCGGGTGGGTTCGTGATGGGTGGGGCGGGCTGGTTCATGCGGAGAGTGGCCGATCCTGTTTGTCTTTCTTGGCTGCCTTTTGCTCTTTCTTCCACTCGCGCACAACAGCGAGTGAGGCCTCGTCGTGGATGTCGGCAACGGACCGCGGCACGTCGTCGCCGAACTTCCCGGCGGCCTCGCGCCAGCCGTCCGGTGCAACGCCCTGTGTCTTGGCGAGGATCGCAACGAAGATCTTCGACTTCTCGTCGCCATAGCCGGGGAGGGCCTTGAGCCGTCGGAAAATGTCTCGCCCAGAGTCGGCGTCCCGCCAGATGTTCGCAGCGTCACCGTCGTGGTGTTCGACGAGAAATGCGCAGACCTGCTGGATGCGTTTGCCCATCGAGGCGGGGAAACGATGAATCGCCGGCTGCTCACAGCAGATGGCAACGAACGACGCTTCGTCCAGTGCAGCGATTGCCGCTGGGTTGAGGTGGCCGAGACGTTGCTTGAGGGTCGCGGGGCCGGCAAACGCCCACTCCATTGGGACCTGCTGGTCGAGCAGCATGCCGAGCAACAGTGCATTCGGGTCGGTGTTGAGCAGTGCGTCGGCTGCCTCGTCGCCGGTGATGTACAACGTTCCGCCCATGCCCAAAACCTACCGTGTCCGCTGAGGCAGGCGAAGGTCCGCCATGATGGTGGCTCTATGGTCGCCAACCCCAGCCATCAGTACCGGACAACTGTCGATCCGTCGGCCTCGAATAACCCGCACTCGTATGCACTCGAGCTCGTCGGTGGCGGGCATCGAGTGCTCGAAGTTGGATGTTCGACCGGTCACGTGACCACGCACCTCGTGGCCGCCGGGAACACGGTTGTTGGTGTCGAGATCGACGAATCGGCAGCCGTTGAAGCACGCCAGGTGACCGCCGTTGTCCATGTGGTTGATCTCGACATGACCGAACTGTCATCGATCGAACACGGCGAGTTCGACGTGATCTTGCTCGGCGATGTGCTCGAACACGTCCGTAATCCACCGGCGGTGTTGGCCGACATTGTCACGCTGCTCGCGCCGGCAGGTCGCCTCGTCGTGTCGGTCCCGAACGCAGCGCATGTCGACGTCCGGTTGATGTTGCTCGAAGGGCGAGTCGAGTACCAAGACGATGGGCTGCTCGACCGTACGCATTTGCGCTGGTTTACCAAGGCGTCGTTCCGCGAGTTGCTCGACGGATGCGGCTTTGTCGCCACCGACATGCGCCGTGTGATTTTCCCGTTGGGTGGCAGCAACGTGCCGTTCGATCGCAGCGCACACAGCGATGCGACGATCAACTTCATCCTGGCCGACCCTGACGCGCTGAGCTATCAGTATGTCGTCGAGTGTCGCCCGCGCAGCGCAACAGGAGACGCTCCCGACGTCCTTGCCCCACTGGAATGGCTGTGGCCAGCACACGCCTGCGAGGCAACCGCTGACGAACTCGCGGAACTGCGCGTCAGCACGGCTCGACTGCAAGCCGAAGTCGACAGCTGGGAAAACTCGACGGTCGCCAAGCTCACCAAACCACTCCGCGCCGCCTCCGGCAAACTCCGCAGAGCCGTCGCCGGGCGAAGGTAGTTGCGTATGGGGTCAGGCCCCTTTCGCAACTGTTGCGAAAGGGGCCTGACCCCATACGCAACTGTCTAGATGATGTAGGGGTCGACGGCGTCGGGGTCGATGTCGTAGCGGCTGATGGCGTCGTGGACGACGCTGGCATCGACCTTGCCGTCTTGGAGGAGCGCCGAGAGCACGCCAACAACGATGTGGCCGGTGTCGATTTCGAAGTGACGTCGCAGCGCCTCGCGCGTGTCGGAGCGACCCATGCCGTCGGTACCGAGGGTCATGAACGTGCGGTCGGGCAAGAAGCGCATGACCTGCTCGGGGACCGCCATCATGAAGTCAGACACCGCGGTGATGGGGCCCTGCGAGTCGGCAAGGATCTGTGCGACACGCGGGACGCGGCGCTCGCCGGAGGGATGCAACCGGTTATGGCGTTCGGCCGAGAGGCCCTCCTCGCGGAGTGCCTTGTACGACGTTGCCGACCAGAGTTCGGCGCCGACGCCGTAGTGCTCAGCAAGGTCGGTTGCGGCTTCGCGAGCGGCACCTTGGGCGCTGCCAGAGAACAGCAGCGTCGCCGGAATCAGCGCGGCGTTGTCGTTTTCGCCAGTACCAGTGGGCGCGTCGGCCCACTTGTAGAGGCCTTCGACGATCGCCTCAGCAAGCCCGGGCGTGTCAGGCATCGCCGGCATCTCGTAGTTCTCGTTGTACAGGGTGATGTAGTAGAAGACGTCGGTCTCGTCGGGCGTTCCGCCGCCGTACATCCGCTTGATACCAGCGTCGACAATGGCGCCGACTTCGTAGGCAAAAGAGGGGTCGTAGGCCTGCACGGCAGGCACGGTCGAGGCAAGCACCAGGCTGTGCCCGTCTTGGTGCTGGAGCCCTTCGCCCATCAGCGTCGTGCGGCCGGCAGTGCCGCCCATCAAGAAGCCGCGGGTCCGCATATCGGCTGCCTGCCAGATGAGGTCGCCGACGCGCTGGAAGCCGAACATTGAATAGAAGGTGTAGAACGGGATCATCGGGACGCCGCGGGTCGCGTAACTCGTACCAGCCGCGATGAAGCTCGACATAGCGCCAGCCTCGGTGATGCCTTCTTCGAGAATTTGGCCGTCTTTCGACTCGGCATAGGAGAGCAGCAGGTCGTGATCGACCGGCTCATACTTCTGGCCCTGCGAGGCATAGATCCCGATCTCACGGAACAGCGAGTCCATACCGAAGGTGCGGGCTTCATCTGGAATGATCGGGACGATTCGTTCACCGACATGCTCGTCACGCGTCAAGCTGCGCAGCAGACGAGTGAAGCCCATCGTGGTCGACACCGCTTGGCCGTTGGAACCCGACCACATCTCTTTGAAGGCCGAAGGGTCGGGAAGCAACATTGGTTTGCGGACACGCGTGGTGCGCTGCGGCACGAAACCGTCAAGGGCACGACGACGTTCCATCATGTACTGGTACTCGATCGAGTCGGCACGGAGCTTGATGTACGGCGGGTTCTTGTCGTCGACGAGTTCTTCAGGGATGTCATCTTGGAGATGCAGGCGGTCACGCATGTCCAGCAACTGCTTCTTGGTCATCTTTTTGATCTGGTGCGTGGAGTTGCGCCCCTCGAAGCCTTCGCCCAGCGTCCAACCCTTGACGGTCTTGGCCAAGATGACAGTGGGGCGGCCGGAGCCGAGGTTGTCGGACGCAGCCTTGTAGGCGGCGTACAGCTTGCGGTAGTCGTGGCCACCACGCGGCAGGTTGCGGATGTCGTCGTCGGTGAGGTGCGAGACCATCTGGCGCAGCCGGTCGTCAGGACCGAAGAAGTGATCGCGGGCATAGCCGCCCGGCTCGGTCGCGTAACGCTGGAACTCACCATCAACCGTGGTGTTCATCTTGTTCAGCAGCACGCCGTCTTTGTCTTGGGCGAGCAGGTCATCCCACTTGGAACCCCACACCACCTTGATGACGTTCCAGCCGGCGCCACGGAAGGTGGCTTCGAGTTCTTGGATGACCT
>NZ_JBDNIJ010000212.1:0-2846 GCF_041688325.1 Ilumatobacter sp. | reverse complement strand
ATGCGGCGGATTCTGGCTCAGCGTCCGAAGCGGGAGATTGGCGTCCTCGCATAGAGGGATTTTTATATTGAAATAGAAATTCAAAAGTGTTATGGTCTCCTTAACAACTGGCGGACACGCCGCCGTTTAGGGATGTAAGGGGGAAACCATGCGAATTAGTAACCGTTCGACGCTCGCAGTCGTTTCAATCGCGGTGATCAGCCTGATCGCTGCCTGCGGGACCGACGACGCCGGGCCAACGACCGCTAACACGAGCGTCGTCGCCGACCCTGGTGTGGATGAATCCAGCGAATCTCAAGGATCGTTGCCTACAGCCGTCGAGGCCGAGGCCTCTTCTGAATCCGTAAGCGCCACTGTCGCGCCCGCGGGCGTACTTCGGGTCGGCGAGTTCGCGCCGGCCGCAACGTTTGACCCGGCGGGGGCTCAGACCGCTCAGAGTGCGTACCTGGCTGCGGTGTACGACACGTTGACGCGCCAGAACGCATCGTTCGAACTCGAGCCTCACCTTGCGACCTCGTGGGAGGCACTTGATGCCAACACGTGGCAGTTCATTCTGCGCGACGACGTCACGTTCCATGACGGAACGCCGTTCGACGCTGAGGCCGTGAAGGCGAATCTCGACCGGCAAAAGTCGGCAGAGGGCAATCCGAACACCGCCGTCTTCGCCCCGATCAGCAAGGTCACGGTCGTCGATCCGTACACCGTCGATGTTGCCTTCGGCGTTCCGGCACCGGCATTTCCGCTCGAGATGTCGATGGTCATGGGGATGATGGCGAGTCCGGCCGCACTGGACACCGACATGACCCGAGCCCCGGCCGGTTCTGGCCCGTGGATCTGGAATGGAGCCGACTCACAGGCCGGGGTCGTCGAGAAGTTCGACGTCAACCCGGACTACTGGGCCCCTGAGTTGCAGGGTGTGGAACACATCGAGGTGTACACGATCGCTGACAATAATGCGCGGGTTAACGCACTACTTGCTGGAGACATCGATATGGCCGCCACCGTGCGAGATGCCCAGTTTGCGCAGGCGAAGGAGGCCGGGATGAACGTGAGCTCCACAGCTGCCGTCATGCCCTACCTACTCATCGCCGACCGCAACGGCGATCGCTTTGAACCGTTGGGGAACCCCCTCGTGAGGGAGGCCATCGGGTATGCGCTGGACCGCGGGGCGTACATCGATGCAGTCCACGCAGGGCTCGGAGACTCGGTTGGTGGGTTCTACGGCCCCAACTTCACCGAATGGCACAACCCAGACCTCGACAATGCGTTCGACTACGACCCTGACCGGGCGCGCGAGCTCCTTGCCGAAGCAGGTTACCCCGACGGCTTCACCATTGAGATGCCAGTGATGCCTCCGATCAGCACCGCTGTGGAAGCGTTCGCGCAAATGCTCGGTCAAGTGGGAATCACGGTGGAGCAGGTTCAGATTCCCGCAGGTGCGATCGGTGGATACGTCCGGGGTGGGGAAGCTGCGATCACGTGGTACCGGGCGCTGCTGTACTACCCCGGCAAGACGTTTGGCGACTTCACGGGACCAGCGCTCAATCCGTTCGGACTGGACGATGTCGCCGATCTTGAAGCAATGATCGCCGAGGCGAATTCCACACTTGATGTCGAAGAGCGCAAGGCGATCTTCGACGAGGTCGGCGCCGAACTGTTGAACCGTGGTGTCGCCTTTCCCATGGGCCATGCCGGTCAGAACGCAGCATGGGGCTCACATGTGACCGGCGATGTCGTTCTGGGGCTGAATATGCAGGCACCGCTGTACTACACCGTCCGCGTCGACGGATAGCAAGACGACCCCCAGTCAGACCATCAACAATAAGAGGAGCGACGAAGGGTGACGTGTTGTGCCACTCGCCCTTCGTCAGGCCCTCAGCCCTGGCATTTACCCACCATCCAATCTTCCAGGAGTGCACCACCAACATGTTGAAACTGGCCTTGGGCCGACTTGCAGCTGGAATCCCTTTGATGTTCGTGGTGGCGACGCTGGTCTTCTTCCTCCTCCGCGCCAACCCCGTCGATCCGGCCGAGATCATTCTCGGACCCGACGCGACGGAAGCGGCAGTCCAGGCGACTCGCTCCGAGCTGGGTCTGGACCGGCCCATTGTCACGCAGTACGGCGACTGGCTGTCTGGCGCCGTTCGTGGCGACCTCGGAGTTTCGTGGTTCTCCGGTGAATCCGTCACCACCGACATCGCAACACGACTGCCGGTCACGCTGTCGCTAGTCCTCGGATCGCTCACGGTGTCGCTATTGCTTGGCGTGGGTGCAGGTGTCGCAGCGGCAGTGCGCGCCGGTCGCAAGTTCGATCGCGGAATCACGGTCGCGGCTTCAGCGGGGCTCGCCGCACCCAATTTCTGGGTTGCGCTGTTGCTGGCCTACTTCTTCTCGGTTCGCCTGGGGTGGTTCCCTGCCGTCGGGTACGCAAGTCCGACCGAGGGCATCGTGGAATGGGTGCGTCACCTCGTCCTGCCTTGCATCGCCTTGGGAACGTCGGCTGCTGCCAGCATCTTTCGCCAGACCCGTTCATCGATGATCGGCGTCCTGCAGCAGGACTACATCCGGACGTCGTTGGCTAAAGGGATGCGGCTTCGCACGGTGATCTACGTGCACGCCCTGCGCAACGCCGCAATCCCGATCGTCACGTTGGCGGGGTTCCAGGTCTCGACACTTTTCGGCGGAGCAATCTTCGTCGAGCAGGTTTTCAACATACCCGGTCTCGGGAGTATGGGCGTAGACGCCGTGCTTCGGAATAACGTGCCGGTCGTACTGGCGTTCGTCATGATCACTGCCCTGGTCGTGGTGCTCGTGAATATCGTGCTTGATCTGCTTTACGAGTGGCT
>NZ_JBDNIJ010000211.1:0-1247 GCF_041688325.1 Ilumatobacter sp. | reverse complement strand
TGAATCGCCCTGGGTTCATCGGAGGCTCTCTACTTTGGTTATCAAGGAGAGATCATGTCGAAGTCGAAGAGCAAGAGGTCGCGGCGGTACTCGTCGGAGCAGAAAGAGCACGCAGTCCGTCTGGTGAGGTTGCGTCGGGTCGAGACCGGTGAGGGCTTCGGCTCGGTGAAAGCTGTCGGTGAGCAGCTCGGGTTCGGGATCGAGTCGGTCCGCAAGTGGGTGCATGATGCCGATCTCGCCGAGGGTCTGGTCGCTGGCAAGGACGGCGGCGCTGCGCCGGCGGACGAGGCCCGGATTCGCGAGTTGGAGCAAGAGGTCAAGGAGCTCCGGCGGGTGAACGGGATTCTGCGGACGTCGGCGTCTTTCTTCGCGGCGGAACTCGACCGCCCACATCGATGATGGTCGACTACATCGACGCTCATCGCGACGAGTACGGAGTCGAGTCGATCTGCAACGTGTTGCCGATTGCTCCGTCCACCTACTACGCGTCCAAGACCGCTGCAACGTCGGCGAGAGCCCAGCGAGACACGGTGATGATGCCGATCATGTTGGCGTTGTTCGTCGCGAACTACCGGGTCTACGGGGCCCGAAAGTTGTGGATCGCAGCCGGGCGTGCCGGCCACGAGATCGGCCGTGATCAGGTCGCTCGCCTGATGAAAGCCCTGGACATCGAGGGTGTCACCCGCCGCCGCAAACGCGTGTGGACCACCGTGCGAGACGACACAGCAGCGCGGTCGCCCGACCTTGTGAAGCGGAACTTCACCGCGACGGCCCCGAACGATCTGTGGGTCACCGACCTCACCTACGTGCCGACCTGGGCGGGTGTCGCGTACGTGTGCTTCATCGTCGATGTGTACTCGAGGATGATCGTTGGTTGGCGCTGCGCCGGACACATGCGCACCAACATGGTCATCGACGCGTTGCACATGGCCGCCTGGAACCGCGGTGGTCTCGACTTGGAAGGATTGCGAGCCCATTCCGACGCCGGGAGCCAGTTCACGTCGATCTTGTGGGGCGAGCAACTCGCCCAACTCGGAGCAGTCCCGTCGATTGGGACCGTCGGCGATTCCTACGACAACGCCCTCGCTGAAACAGTGAACGGCTACTACAAGGCCGAGCTGATCTACGGCCCCGACCAAGGTCCTGGCACAACGTCGACGAGGTCGAACTCGCCACCCTCGCCTGGGCCCACTGGCACAACAACCAGCGCCTCCACGGTCACTGCGGCGACGTCCCTCTGGCCGAGT
>NZ_JBDNIJ010000210.1:0-4054 GCF_041688325.1 Ilumatobacter sp. | reverse complement strand
CCAAGCTTGCCTGTCGGGTGTCACAGAGTTGCGAAAGGGGCCTGACCCCATCCGCACTTATTCGGTTGAGGTGGTGCCGCCGCCGGTATCGAGCGCCTGCAGAAACGTGTTCCAGCTGAGCACAGCGCACTTAATGCGGACCGGGAATTTCATGACGCCTTCGAGCGCTTCGAGGTCACCGAGATCGATGGCGTCGTCGCCGTCTTGTGGCTCGATGCCGTCGATGCCCATCAGCGCTTTGAAGCGGCGGGCCAGGGCACGATTCTCGGCAATCGTCTTGCCCTTCATCGACTGGCTCATCATTGACGCCGACGACTGTGAAATCGAGCATCCCTGGCCGCCGACCTTGATGTCTTCAATGACGGCGTCGTCGCCCTCACCAGATATCGAAAGGTAAACGGTGATCTCGTCGCCGCACAGCGGGTTGTGGCCCTCGGCCTTGATGGCTGGTGGATCGAGCTCGCCACGGTTACGCGGCGTGCGGTAGTGATCGAGAATGATCTCGCGATAGAGATCTTCGAGTCCTGACATGGTGGTTTCTCCCGGAAGCTGAACGGCTCAGAGGCCGAAGATATCGGTTGCGTCGTTGAGGCCGTCGGCAAGAGCGTCGATGTCGGCGGTGTCGTTGTAGAGATAGATGCTGGCGCGAGTCGTTGCGTTGACGCCGAGGCTCTGCATCAGCGGCTTGGCGCAGTGGTGGCCGGCGCGCACGCACACGTTGCGTTCGTCAAGAACCTGGCTGACGTCGTGCGGATGAATGTCGCGGAATGTGAAGCTGAACACGCCGCCGCGCAACTCGACGTCGTCGGGCCCGTAGATCGTGATGTCGTCACCGAAGCGGCCCTTGAGCGTGTCGAGCGTGTAACGGCTGAGTTCCATCTCGTGCTGACGGATGTTCGCCATGCCGATCTCTTCGAGGTATTCGACTGCTGCCGCGAGGCCGACGGCTTCGATGATCGGCGGTGTGCCGGCCTCGAACTTCATCGGCACCGGTGCGGCGGTGAATCCGTCGAACGTGACGGTGTCGATCATGTTGCCGCCGCCAAGGAACGGTGGCATCGCATCGAGGATCTCCATGCGACCCCAGAGCATTCCGATTCCGGACGGGCCGCACATTTTGTGGCTCGAGAACGCAACGAGGTCGGCGCCCCAACTTTGGACGTCGGTGACGTTGTGCGGGACGAACTGGCAGGCATCGACGATCGACAGCGCGCCAGCCGCCTTGGCCCGCTCGCAGAGCATTGCGATCGGTGTGATCGTGCCGAGCACGTTGCTCATCGCGGTGAAGGAGAAGACCTTTGCTCCGTCGAGCAGATTGTCAAGATTGGTCAGATCGAGTTGACCGTCAGCGGTGAGTGGAACCCAGCGGATCTGGATCTTGCGTTCCTGAACGAGCATCTGCCACGGAACGATGTTGGCGTGATGTTCCATTTCGGTGAGCACGACGACGTCGCCCTCGCCAAGATTGGCTCGACCCCAGGCTTGGGCGATGAGGTTCATCGACTCCGTGGCGTTCTTGGTGAACACGACCTCGTCGACCGATGGTGCGTTGATCAGTCGGGCGATGGCGACTCGGCCCTTTTCGTAGGCATCGGTTGCCTCACCGGCGAGCCGGTACGAGCTGCGGTTGATCGGGGCGTACGTGTGCTCTTGGAAGTGCGACATCGCGTCAATGACGCGCTGCGGCTTCTGCGAAGTGTTTCCCGAGTCGAGATAAACGAGCGGCTTGCCGTCGACCTGGCGTGACAGGATCGGGAAGTCGTTACGGACGGCGGTCTGGTCAAATGCCATGGGTCAGACTCCAATGCTTACGGTGCGGAAGGCGTCTTCGCCGTCTTTTTCGAGCTGTTCGGCCAGTTCCATGCCGCCGCTGGCGACGATCCGACCGTCGACCAGGATGTGAACGTGGTCGGGCGTGACGTGATCGATAAGGCGCTGGTCGTTGGTGATCAGAACCACACCCATATCTGGATTGTCGACTCGCACCTCACGGATGCCCTGGGTGGTGATGCGCAGTGCATCGATGCCGATGTCGAGGCCCGAGTTGGTCTCGTCGACGATGGCGATTGCGGGTTCGAGGATGGCCATCTGCAACATCTCGTTGCGCTTCTTTTCGGCTGCGGAGAAGCCTTCGTTGAGCCGGCGGTCGATGAACGAGGAATCCATGCCGAGGCGCTTCATCCAGCCCATCGTGGCGAGACGCAGTTCGGGCACGGAGAGGTCGATGCCTTTTCGAGCCGACAGTGCCTGGTGCAAGAACTGGATGACCGAGACGCCGGGAATCTCCTGTGGGTGCTGGAAGCCGAGGAACATTCCAGCCTTGGCCCGTTCGTCGGTCGGCCAGTCGGTGACGTCGTCACCCATGAAGTGGACGGAGCCGCTGACGACTTCGTACTCACCAGAGCCCATGAGTGTGCTGGCAAGCGCCGACTTGCCGGAACCACTTGGCCCCATGATGGCGTGCACTGCGCCGGCGTTGACCGTGAGGTCGAGACCCTTGAGGATCTCACCGGTCGAATTCTCAGCGGACCGCACGTGCAGGTCTGCGACTCGTAACAGGGGGGAGGTCACGTTTCGATTCTACGAGCCTGGCCGAATTACTCCTACCGCCGTAGGGGTAATTCGGCCGGCAGTTCAGAGAGAGGCGCACAGAGGCGCACAGAGTTGCGAAAGGGGCCTGACCCCATATGTAGCTATTTGGCGCGTTCGATGTGACGGGCGACCAGGTTTTCGAGGGCTTCTTGGCGGCCGCTGACGGGCTGCGGGTCGAAGCTGTCGTCGCCGATGACGCCGTCGTGCAGTTGTTGCAGTGTGACCGCGTCGGGGTGGGAGCCGTCGAGAATTCGCTGCTCGGCATCCCAGCCGGCATAGCGCTCGGTGCGCCGGCGATCGATTTCGCCGTCTTCGAGGATCGACGCGGCGACAAGCAGCGAACGCGCCATGGTGTCCATGCCGCCGATGTGGCCGTGGAACAGGTCGTCGCGCGCGATCGACATGCGCCGGAGCTTGGTGTCGAACATCAGCCCGCCGGTCGTGAACCCACCGCCACGCAAGATCTCCAGCATGCCCAAGGTCATTTGCTCGACGGACTTGGGGAAGAGGTCGAGGTCCCAGCCGAGGCGATCGTCGCCAGCGTTGGCGTCGATCGAACCGAAGATTCCCGAGTGGACGGCGGTCGCAACTTCGTGGTGGAAGTCATGGCCCGAGAGCGTCGCGTGGTTGACCTCGATATTGACGTTGATCTCGTTCTCGAGCCCGTAGCGCTGCAGGAAGCCGTACACCGTTGCGACGTCGTAGTCGTACTGGTGCTTGGTGGGCTCCATTGGCTTCGGCTCGATCAGCAGCGCGCCCTCGAAGCCGATGGCGTGCTTGTGCTCGACGACCATGTTGAGGAACCGACCGAGCTGGTCGAGTTCACGCGTCATGTCGGTGTTGAGCAGCGTCTCGTAGCCCTCGCGGCCACCCCACAGGACGTAGTTGGCGCCTCCGAGCCGGTGTGTTGCATTCATGCAGTGCGCGACCTGCGCGGCTGCGTAGGCGAAAAGGTCGGGGTTGGGGTTGGTCGCGGCGCCGGCCATGAAGCGGGGGTGGGAGAACGCGTTGGTCGTGCCCCACAGCAGCTTGGTGCCGGTGCGATCCATGTAGCCGGCGGCCTCGTCGACCATCTCGTCGAAGTAGCCGCAGGTCTCACGGAACGATGACCCGGCAGGCGCAATGTCGATGTCGTGGAAGGAGAAGAACGGTGCACCGAGCTTCTCGATGAACTCGAATGCGGCCGCCATTTTCAGCTTCGCTGCATCCAGTGGGCCCATCGCGGCGTTGCCCGTTCGCGACGCCGGGTTCCACGGGCGGTCGAGGGTGCCCTGTCCGAAGATGTCGGAGCCATCCCAGGCAAACGAATGCCAGTAGCACACACCGAAACGGAGGTGTTCGGCCATGGTTTTGCCCATGACCACTCGGTCGGCGTTGTACCAGCGGAACGCCAGCGGGTTGTCGGAATCGGGGCCTTCGTAGGCGATGGCGTCGATGTCAGGGAAGAAAGGTTCAGGTGTTG
>NZ_JBDNIJ010000209.1:0-6524 GCF_041688325.1 Ilumatobacter sp. | reverse complement strand
GCAGCGTTGTTTCGATGAGGTTGATGACCCCTTCGACAACGTCAGAGAAGGGGTTGAGGATGACGTTGTACAGCCAGTGTGTGCGCTGGTTGTTGATCAGCCAGCGACGCGCGTCGTTGATCGGATCAGCGAGGCCAATGTCCCACGATTCGGG
Organism: Ilumatobacter sp.; assembly: GCF_041688325.1. Classification (GTDB taxonomy): domain Bacteria; phylum Actinomycetota; class Acidimicrobiia; order Acidimicrobiales; family Ilumatobacteraceae; genus Ilumatobacter_A. The sequence continues at coordinate 6,370 of NZ_JBDNIJ010000209.1, read as the reverse complement.
GAACACCCCGACATCGCTGAGTAGCACCGAGGCCAGCCAGGTGGCGCCGATGATCCCGACAACGTAGAACCCGAGGCGTTGGCCTCGATTCATCGTCCGGGCTCGAGCAGGCGAGCCACATCGGCGTGCGACACGACGCCGAGCACCGCTCCGGCATCATCCTCGACGGCAATTGGATCGGGGCTCGACAGCAGGCGCGGGATGAAGTCCTCAAGCACCGTCCATCGGCCCACCCGGGCGAGGCCGGCAAGTTCCGATGCAGTCAACGCAGCCGATGCGGCCGGCTTCATCGCGTGATCAGCGGTGAGGACCTTCGCCTTCGGCGCATCCTTCGTGAACGCCGCGACGTAGTCATTGGCCGGATTGGTGATGATTTCGACAGCAGTTCCGACCTGGACAAATTCGCCATCGCGCATGATGGCAATGCGGTCTGCCAAGCGCAACGCCTCGGTGAAGTCGTGCGTGATGAACACGAGCGTCCGCTGCAATTTAAGCTGCAGTTCAATCAGTTCGTCTTGCATATCGCGACGAATCAGCGGGTCAAGGGCGCTGAACGGCTCATCGAAGAAGAGCACATCTGGATCAACGGCCAGGGCACGCGCCAAGCCGACGCGCTGCTGCATTCCACCGCTGAGTTGCTGCGGGTAGTGATCGCCCCATCCCTCGAGACCGACCGTACTGAGCAGCTCGAGTGCATCAGCGCGCCGCTGCTCACGGGGTACGCCGCACACTTCGGGCCCGAATGCAACGTTGTCCAGCACCGTGCGATGCGGGAACAAACCGAAGTGCTGAAACACCATCGACAAGCGGTGTCGCCGAATTTCTCGGAGGCCGACGTCGTCGAGCGCGATGAGATCCTCGCCGCACATCTCGATACCACCCGACGTGGGTTCGATCAGTCGCGCGAGGCAGCGAATCAGCGTGGACTTGCCGGAACCCGAGAGTCCCATGACGACGAACGTCTCGCCTGCAGCAACAGAAAACGAGACATCGTTGACCGCAATCAACGAGCCGGTGCGCTCGTGGATCTCGCTGCGCGACACCCCTGCAGAGGCCAGGCGTTTGGCTTCTTGAGCGCTGCCACCAAAGACCTTCCACAGACCCGACACATCGATGATTGGCGTGTCAGCGGCCATCGACGGCCTCCCCGAGCCTCGAGGAGGCCGCCAGCAGTGGGATATTCAGGAGAGCCAGGCCTTCCAGGTGTCCGGATGCGCCTCGATCCAGCTCGCGGCTGCGTCTTCAACCGACATGCCGTCAGTCTCAACCGAAGCAAGCATCTCAACCTGATCAGCAGTCGTGTAGTTCATCTTGGTCAGCAGTGACGCAACCGCTGGCGACGACTCGGTGAGATCTGCGGAGATGATCTTGAAGAGGTTGTCGGCGGGGTAGTCGCAATCCACGCCGTCAGGTGCGGTGGCGGCGCAGGCATCGCTGTAATCGGGCAGCTTGACCTCGGTGAGGTCGTACTTGTTGTGGGCAGAGTGAGGCGTCCACAGGTAGATAAGAATTGGCTCTTCGCGAGAGATTGCCGAGTCGAGCGCGGCGAGGATCGCCTCTTCAGAACCGGCGTAGACAACTTCGAGTTCCAAGCCGAGGTTGGCAATGATCGCCTCGTCGAACTGCACGAAGCTCGGGTCACCGCCAAGGAACTGGCCCTTGTCGCCAGTTTCAGCCGTGGCGAACAACTTGGCGAGCTCCGGATCTTTGAAGCCCTCCCATGTGGCGAGCTCCGGGTGCTGGTCGACCATGTACGTCGGGATGTACCAACCGATCTTGCCGACCGGGCCAAGCAAGCCGGCGTTGACCACGTTGCCATCAGCGTTGTCGATGAAGTCGACAACGTTCTGCGCGTGACCGGACGGCCAGACTTCGAGCGATGCCGACAGGTCGGCGGTATTGATGGCGGCCCACTGGGCGTTTTCGTCGACTTCGACGACCTCAACGGTTTGGCCGATCTCGCTGGAGATGAGCTGCGATGCCACAGCGACATTCACTGCGGATCCGTTCCACGGGTTGACGGCAAGCTTGATGACCTCGTCGCTGGCGCCTTCGACCGAACCGCCCGAATCACTGCCGGCGTCGCTGCCACACGCGGCGGCCACGAGGCCAAGTGCTGCGGTTGCCGCAAGCACACGGACGAGCCGCCCGCGTCGACTGACGCTGGGACGAACGTTGTTGATAATCATAAGAGTTCCCCTCTGTCACGAACGCACAAGTTCACGCGCCGAAGCAGCGATCTTAGACTGTTTGAGACGGTCGGTAAAACTGATTCGGCGGCGCGAGATTCGACTGCAGAATGCTGCTTGAGAGCCGGTGACTGCGCCACGATCTGGTTCCCACGAGGCTCTTGCAGTCCACCCGCGACCAGATCGTTTGATTCTGGAGCTCGACGTTCCACGGGCCTCAAGCCTGTCTTACTGTTCTGGCATGATATGGACGGTCCGAATCTCCGAAGCGAACGATATGCCCAACGTTATTCGGCTCATCGAGCGAGCCCGGAGCGCCGACACTGTTCACGTCGAACTGAGCGAAGTTGTCGCTGACCTCAGGTCGCCGACAACAAACGTGGTCGCCTGTGTTGGCGACTCGATCGTCGCCGTCCTCGTCGGCCGATGCGAAGGCGATATCGGTCGCATCGTCGCCATCGCGATTGCCCCGGAGTGGAGGAACAAGGGCATCGGCTCGGCGTTGATTGGACGTGCCGAAGCCGCGTTCCTGAAAGAAGGCTGCCACCGCATCGTCGCACTCCTCACCGAGAATCAGATCGGTGCGGCTGCGCTCGTCAATCGGGGTTTCGAAGTCACGCCGAATCTGGCGCTGTACTCCAAAGACGAACCCCTTCGTCCAACGGCGTTCTCCATTCTTGAACGCTGGAACGGCGAGCTGATCGATCAGTCTCGATGGGAATCTTTCTCCGGGCTCACGATGCAGCGTGACATCGTTGAACAACGTTTGTTGGCGCCGCTGATCGAGGCCGAGTTGGCAAGCCACTTCGGGGTAGTCGCACCGTCAGCCATGCTCTTGTTTGGTCCGCCCGGAACCGGCAAGACGTCGTTCGCGAAGGCCATTGCCGGACGGCTGGGTTGGCCCTTCGTTGAGCTCTTGCCCTCGAAACTCGGGGCACAAGGAGCGGCGATGATGGCTGACGAACTTGGTCGGGCCTTCGACGATCTGCTCGGGCTCGAACACGTGGTGGTGTTCATTGATGAAGTCGATGACATCGCAAGCTCACGTGCCGCACGACCCGAAACGCAAGCCGTCGTCAACGAGCTACTCAAGGCGATGGTGCGCGTTCGCGAGGCGCCAGGTCGGCTCCTCGTGTGCGCAACGAACTCGATCGCCGCTCTCGATCCCGCCGTTGTCCGTCCCGGTCGATTCGACCTCGTCATTCCCATCGGACCGCCAGATCCTGACGCACGCCTTGCATTGCTCAACGACATGCTCGGAGCGATTCCAGGGTCGGCGATTGACCCGCAGGCGATGGTGGACGCCACCAATGGGTTAACCCCAGCCGATATCGCGAGCGCAATTCAACGCGCTGCTGCCGGGGCGTTCCAGTCGGTTCGCCAGGGCGATGCGACCGCCACTATCACGAACAGCGATCTCATCGCTGCGATCGACTCGACCGTGCCCACAATCTCTGAGGCCGGTCGAGCCGACTTCGTCGCAGAGGCCGAGCGTTTCAGCCGGCTCTGACCGGCAGCTTTCCGACCCGATCTTGCCCGGCCTTTCACATCTGGCCTGACCAGGCAACGTCGAGCTGGAGAGACAGAAGTCATCAGCACGATTGGAACCGTCGTGCGTAGCTTGATCTTGTTCGAATCTTCCCCCCAAGCAGGAGTACCAGCATGTCAACATCACTGATCAACACAGAAGTCAAGCCGTTTGCAGCAACCGCATTCCACAACGGCCAGTTCGTTGACGTGACCGATGCCGACATGCGCGACAAGTGGTCAATCGTGTTTTTTTACCCTGCCGACCTCACGTTTGTGTGCCCGACCGAACTCGGTGACCTCGCCGATTATTACGCAGAGTTCCAGCAGCTCGGTGTCGAGGTGTACGCAGTGTCGACCGACAAGCACTTCACCCACAAGGCGTGGCACGACAGCAGCGAGACGATCAACAAAATCACCTACCCGATGATCGGCGACCCGACCGGCGTCATCACCCGCAACTTCCAGGTCATGATCGAAGATGACGGCCTCGCTGAGCGCGGCACCTTCGTGATCGACCCTGATGGCAAGATCCAGATCATCGAAATCAACGCCGGCAACATTGGTCGTTCGGCTTCCGAACTGCTCCGCAAGGTCAAGGCCGCCCAGTACGTGCGCGCCAACCCGAACGAGGTCTGCCCCGCCAAATGGGAAGAGGGCGAAGCCACTCTGGCACCGTCGCTTGACCTCGTCGGCAAGATCTAACCCGGAAGGAATGAACTCGTGATTCTCGACGCTTCCCTCACCGAGGCACTCCGCTCTCACCTCCCGAAGATCGTTCAGCCGATCGAACTGGTTGCTTCGCTCAACGACGATCCGACCAGCACGAAAATCACTGAGCTCCTCGGCGAGTTGGACGTGTTGTCCGATGACATCAGCGTGCGCTTCGATGGCTCCGCCGAGCGCCGCCCCTCGTTCCGCATCACGCGAGTCGCTGACCCTCGTACGTCAGTCACGTTCGGCGGTGTGCCGCTTGGTCACGAGTTCACCTCACTCGTCTTGGCGCTTCTGCAGGTCGGTGGCCATCCTTCGACCGCTGACGCCGATCTGCTCGATCAGATCCGCAACATCCAAGGAACGCATCGCTTTGAGACGTTCTTCTCACTGAGCTGCCAGAACTGCCCCGACGTGGTGCAGGCGCTCAACCTGATGAGCATCATCAACCCGAACATTGAGCACGTTGCCATCGATGGCGGCGCGTTCCGGGAAGAGGTCGAAGCTCGTGAAGTGATGGCTGTGCCGACGGTGTTCCGCAACGGCGAGAACTTTGGCCAGGGCCGTATGTCCCTCGAAGAACTCGTTGCGATGATCGATTCCGGGAGTAGCGATCGCGCTGTCGAAAAGATCAACGCCATGGACCCCTTCGACGTTCTCATCGTCGGAGGCGGCCCAGCCGGATCCTCCGCTGCTGTCTACGCGGCCCGCAAGGGCCTGCGGACTGCCATCGTGGCGGAACGATTTGGTGGGCAACTCCTCGACACGATGGGTATCGAGAACCTGATTTCAACGCCGTACACCGAAGGCCCGAAGCTGGCCGCCGAGCTTGAAGCCAACGTCCGCAATCACCAAGTCGAGATCATCACGGCACAACGCGCCGGGCGTCTTGATCCGGCTCTGCGGATCGGTGGCCTCCACACGCTCGCTCTCGAAAGCGGCGCTGCACTACAGGCGCGTTCGGTGATCATCTCCACCGGCGCACGCTGGCGTCGCATGGGTGTCCCCGGCGAAGCCGAGTACGCAAACCGCGGGGTGGCGTATTGCCCACACTGCGACGGCCCGCTGTACAAAGGCAAGCGAACCGCAGTCATCGGCGGCGGCAACTCTGGCGCCGAGGCTGCGATCGACCTGGCCGGCATCGTCAAGCACGTCACGTTGCTCGAGTTTGCCGACGAGCTCCGTGCCGACGAGGTACTGCAAAACAAACTACGCAGCCTCTCGAACGTCACCATCGTTACCGGCGCCATGACCACCGAGGTACTCGGCGACGACAAGAAGGTCACTGCGCTCACCTATCGGAGCCGCTCTGACGAGACCGACCACCAGGTCGACCTCGACGGCATTTTCGTGCAGATTGGCCTCTTGCCGAACACGGAGTGGCTTGACGGAACCGTGCAGCTTTCGGAACACAACGAGATCATGATCGACGGCCACGGCGCCACTTCGGTGCCCGGTGTGTTCGCTGCTGGCGACTGCACAACGGTGCCGTTCAAGCAGATCGTCGTGTCGATGGGCGCTGGCTCCACGGCGATGCTTTCCGTTTTTGATCACCTGATCCGAACTCCAGAAGACACCACCGTCAGCGCCTGACCTCCCGCTCGGCACAAGCCGGATGCACCGACGTTCTCGGAGCGGAAAGTGCACGAGAACGAGGTGACGCTGGATGAGGTTCTCCGAATTCTTCCCGTGCTCGTCGACACCGCTGTGTCATGGGAGGGGTGCGACGAGGGGAGTGCCGAACTCTTGACCACACAAAATGGAAGCGTTCTCTAGCCCAGCTCACCCAGCCGCAGGAGCAACCTGCACGTTGCCGCGTGGCGAACCCGGTGTCGTCGACACTCTCAACGAGCTCACTCGTTCAACGCGCGGGCTCCTCCCCAATCCGTAAGCCAGCGCAGCGGATCGCCGCCTCCATCAGGAATGAGCGACCTGGTAGG
>NZ_JBDNIJ010000208.1:0-2073 GCF_041688325.1 Ilumatobacter sp. | reverse complement strand
GTGGTCATCGAGTCGAGATGGGCCCGCCCCAGCAGCGACAGGTCGTCTTCGGTATCGAACAGGAACGTCGCAGCGACCGGTAACGGTTCGCTGATTCCGGTCGACTCGATGACAAGGTGATCGAAACGACCCTCGTCAGCGAGGCGTCCGACCTCGACGAGCAGGTCGTCGCGCAGCGTGCAGCAGATACATCCGTTCGTCATCTCGATCAAGCGTTCTTCGGTTCGGTCGAGTTGCACGTCGCCAGCGACGAGCGCGCCGTCGATGTTGATCTCGCTCATGTCGTTGACGATCACTGCGACGCGACGGCCATCTCGGTTGTGGAGGAGGTGATTGAGCAGCGTTGTCTTGCCGGCACCGAGGAAGCCGGACAGCACTGTGGTCGGCAGTGATCGGGCGGGAGAGTTCGACGCGGTGATTGTCGAATCGGTAGTTGTCATGGGGGCCTGCACAGTCATGGGTGTCGGGTTCGGATCGGAAGGAGCGATTGGCAGAGACCGCGTCGATGGGGCGCGGCGTCTCGAAGGCGGCGGCAACATGTCGACTTCAAGGTCGATGCCCGTGATCGCCCGCGTGATACGTCGGGCACCTTGGCGGGCTCCCCAGAGATTGCCGGCGGCAGGGCCGAGTTCGATTGTTGCGAGGCGCCCGGTGACATGGATCGGTAGTCCGCCGATCCGAAGGTCGTTGTTCGGAACGGGGAGTCCGTCGATCGTCGGGATCTGGGCCCGCAGACCAGCAAGGGCGGGCATTGCGTCAATCGACGGGGTGGTGCCAGTGGCGAACCAGCACCGGTCAGCAGTGACGGTGCTGGTGGTGATTGTCGAACCCGATCGATTGGTGACGATGTCAACGGCACAGCGACGGCTCGACGCAGCGCCGATGGGCGCTCAGTCGGCGCGATGGACGCCGACGATCTCTGCGTCGTTGAGAATCGTGAGCGAGCTGGCATCGGCGAGCCGGCGGAGTTCCACCAGCATCCACGGCGGGACCGTGCCTCCGCCACGCGCTGCTCGTGCCGCGGCCAATCGCTCGGCTGGATCTTCGATCGTTTCGTATCGCTGCAGTTCCTTCGGGCCCAGCCAACCGGGGTCGGTGTCGAAGCTTCGTTCGCGCAGCGCTGCGCGACACACCATCGTGACGTGCGCCCCGCGCTGCACGGCGCCACATGCAAGGTGGGCAGCTGTCAGCCCGGCGCCGACGATGACGATGTGGGCATCGTTGAGGTCTCCCACTCGACGCAAGTTCACCCGGTTGGCAGGTACGGCGATTGCGTCGTCGAGATGCTGTGCCCAGTTCGGGATGTTCGCGCGGCACGGGTTGCTTGCAATCACGACTCGCGTATCGGTGAAGCAGGTGTGCTCGCCAGCCAGGTCCACGGTGACGTTGCAGCCGTCGCTCTGCGCGCCGCCAGTGAGTACAACGTCGACAACCGTGCCCTGCACCACTAGCGGTTCGAGGTCGTGGTGTTCGATCAGGTGGTTACAGAACCTGGCGAACGTCTCCGTTGTCGGGAGCCCGTAGGGCAGTCCGCTGGTGGGGAGTCGGTGCGTCGAAGTGTGTTCTATCAGCAGACCCGGACCCGGCGCGGGGTGATGAACAGCGGGCGAGCGAAGGTGAGCGATGTCGAGTCGGGCGAACTGCTCGGTCCACGAGTATCAGCCACTTCCCTGTGGGGTCGACGACCACGATCCGGTCGCGTAGCCGTGGCGAGGCGGTGAGGAGGTGGATTGCCGAGGCGAGTCCGTGCGGGCCAGCACCGGCGATGACGACCTGCGAGAAGGAGTCTGTCCGGGCCGCAATCACGCCAACGCACCAGCGGTGATGTGAGCAACGACGAGTTGGCCCGACACCGCACCGCACGCGAGGCAGGTCCCATCGCGATTCCACGCAATAGCGGTGATTTCGCTGTCGAGCCGAAGGGCTGCGACCGGGTACTCGGGGAGCAGTGGCGACCAGATGTACACCACGCCGTGTTCGTCACCTGTTGCGAGGAAGCCGTTGTTGCTGGATTCGAGCACGGTGATCGTCGCATCTCGGGCAACGACGCACGTTGGCTCATCGGCCACTGCG
>NZ_JBDNIJ010000207.1:0-4067 GCF_041688325.1 Ilumatobacter sp. | reverse complement strand
TCTCGACGAGTGCTACCCGAGCGATGACTCGGGATCTGGCGAGGCCGCATCCGAGCTCATTCCGGCTCTCGGAGACGGTGCAATCAGCAGCGGCTTCGATCCGGCCGTCGACGCATTCAGCTTCGCGAACTACGGCGACGAAACTGGCGCCACCGATTTGACTCCCATCGAAATGCAACGAATGTTCGGTGATGGCGTCTGCGCCAACCAGGTCGACGGTTGCACCCTTGAGCCTCCTGCCCGCCAGTGGATGGAGCAGATGAACAAGTACATGGCCGGAGGTCATTGCGAAGGCATGGCCGTGCTCAGTTCGCTGTTCTACTTCGGTGGCGCCGACCCGAGCGCCTTCGGTGCCGACTCGGTGCGCGATCTCGACATTGCCGGGAACGACGCGTTGCAACGCGAAATCGCCTACTGGTGGGTGACGCAGGGGACCTCCCCGGGCGCGACGCAGGCCGTCAACGGTTCGCCCAGCGAAGTCCTCGACACGTTGATTGCGTCGTTCAGCGACGGCCAGCAAGCCGATGAATCGTGGTCGGTCGGCATCTTCAAGCGAGACGGCACCGGCGGTCATGCTGTGACGCCGTATGCGGTCGAAGACAACGGCGACGGCACGTACAAGGTTTTTGTGTACGACAACAATTACCCCAGCCAGGGCCGTGTGCTCACGATTGATCGCGCTGCCGACACGTGGCAGTACGAGGCATCCACCAACCCGAACGTCGAAACCGACCTGTACGAAGGTGATGCCGACACTGATTCGCTCAGCATCCATCCGACCTCACCGCGACTCGGTTCGCAGGACGCCGCATTTGGTTCCGAAGGCGAGGTCTCTGGTTACGCGTCGGTGCTGCAAGCGGGCAATGACGGCATCGAAATTTGGCTGGACGGCGACGCCAACCTGCTGATCACTGCGCTCGACGGCCGTCGCGTTGGCTGGCTCGAAGACGGCACATTCGTCAACGAGATCGACGGCGCGACTGCCACCGATTTCAAGTTCGGCGTTGCTGTGTGGGACATCAAGGAAGAGCCCGTGTACGTGATTCCGGGTGACATCACCGAGTTCTCGGTCACCATCGATGGTTCGCAACTCGACGAGCAAGCGGTTTCCAGCGTCACGATGATCGGGTCGGACTTCAACATGGTCGTTGAAGATGTCGTGCTTGACCCGGGTGAGTCGGATCTCATCGAGGTCAGCGTCGTCAACGGTGACTACCTCGCACTGAACTACTCGAGTGACTACGCCGACTCGCCCGAAATCTGGTTCGGTCTGGTCACCGATGACGCCGATTACGAGTTCATTGTTCGTGGCTCTGACATCGAGCCCGGTGGTTCGTTCAACGTGATCCTCGACTTCCCGAACGGCGATTTCATCCTCGACACCTCCGACCAGACCGAGTTTGGCGTCTATGAACTCCTGGTTGCCCGCATCGACGACGAGGGCGAGTACGTCTTCGCCAACGACGCAATCGAGCTGCAGCCCGAAGACACCCTGTACGTGAACTTCTTCGAGTGGGAGGGCGAAGGAAGCCCGATGTACCTGGACTTCGACTTCGACTCCGACGGCTCGATCGACGACACACTCGTGCTCGAAGATGAAGCTGGCCTCGCCGCAGACTTCTTCGAGGAGTGACTCCGGGTTGAGGCTGCCGAGTTGAGTGGCGCTGGCCTGCGACTGGGCCGGCGCCGCGCTGACACGGGATGGTCAGGCGAGGGTGAGCTGTTCGGGCCCAACGGTGAACGAGCCGTCCGAGCTGTCTGAGCTGTCCGGGCTGTCCGGGTCAGCTGAATCAGTAGCAGGCGGGGCGTCGGGGGATTGCTGCTCTCGGCCGGTTGTTGCGGCTCGGGGTGCGGCGGCGCCCGGAGGTTTACTGACGTCGATCGATCCGTCGGGGTGATGCACCCGCAATTCGCTGCCGGTACCGGTGATCTTCCAGCCGGGTTGGTGGCTGAGTTGGTGATGCCGGTGGCAGAGGAGGGCGCAGTTTTCGTCGGTTGTGGGGCCGCCGTCGGCCCATTCGATGATGTGGTGGGCGTCGCACCAGGTGGCTCGGATGGTGCAGCCGGGCCAGCGGCAGTGCTGATCGCGGGCGACGAGTGCGAGGAACAGGTTCTCAGACACCAGCCGGGTTTCGTGACCGAAGTCGAGGATCGATGACCCGGGCCCGGTGATCACCCGGTGGATGCCGGCGTCGCAGGCGAGCTTGCGGATGGTGGCGGCGTCGAGCGTGGCACCGACGTGGGTGGTGCCTCGCTCGTTGGCACGTTCGGTGATCGTGTCGAACGGCACGGTGGCCAACAGTTTCGTGTTGGAGCGGCCGCCCTTGATGTCGCCCTTCGAGCTGGCGTGTGCCAGCTGGGTGAGGGCGTCGGCGCAGCGCTGATCACGGGTGCGGGTGGTGCCGTCGTTGAACGACTGGTTCATGATGCCGTCGAGCGCCGAGCGGACAATGGCACCCGACTCGGGGTCGAGGAGGCCATCGATTCGGGTCATCCCATCGGGCTGGCCGGTGAGGCGGAGGTAGCGGCGGGCTCGTTGCACGTCGGTGGCATCGGCATCGCGTTCGGGGTATTTGCGGGCACGCCACTTCTCGACTTCTGGCTTCACAGCATTCAACGGCAAGTCGGCAACGGCTTCGAGCAGTGTGTTGTCGACAGCTTCGTCACCGGCAGCCCCAACAATTGCCGAGGCCTTGTCGGATGACAGGTCGCCGGACGTGACGGCATCGGCGAGCGCATCGGACTTCGACATTGCTTCGCCCAGATCCGATGCGGCCTGGTTTTTGCGGGCGGATGTGCCGGTTTCCTTCGCCAACCAGTCGGCGGTGCTGCGGCTCCCGGTGCCAATGAAGGCACCTGCGGCGTCGGCGGCGTGGGTTAATCGGGCGAGTTGAGCATCGAACTTGGATTGCACTTGCTTCATACGGGCCAACTGGGTGCGCAAGTTTGTGGCGTCACAGCGGTCAATGCACACGGTCGCAACGCCGTCAACGGCCACGGAGGTGGCAGAGACGGCATCGGCGAGTTCCATATGACCTAGTGTATCGAACGTACGTTCGATTGTCAAGGAAATCTTCAAATTATTTGAGATGGCTGATGGGACCGGATTCTGCATCGGAACGTGGGCCTGAACGTGGGCCTGAACGTGGGCCTGAACGTCGGTCGGAGCGTCGGTCGGAGCGTCGGTCGGAACGTCGGCAGTCCGTAGCGCCGGGAACGTCACCTTGTGTCGAACGAGCATCCGGGGGCCTGCTCGACACGTCGCAACCGGGCCGTCGGGGTGCGCAGCCGCGTTGTACCGTTGGCGATGGACGGACGCACGGCGATGACACTTCGACACTCGTCGTGCAGGCTGCCAGGAGCAACGCGCTGATGTCGACCGCGCCGCATTACGACATCGACGTCGAGCAGTTCTGGCGCGATCCGTATCCCGATCTGGCGGCGATGCGGGCCGATGCACCGATTGCGTTTGTGCCGCAGTTAGGGGCGACGTTGATCACGACTCGTGACGACATTGCGGTGTGCGAGAAGAACGTGGCGGTGTTCTCGTCGGATCAGCCGGGTGGGTTGATGAACGTGCTGATGGGGCAGAACATGATGCGTCGTGACGGCGCCGAGCATCAGGCCGAGCGCAAGGTGTATTACCCGGCGATGTCGCCGAAGGCGGTGCGCGATGTGTGGTCGGCGCTGTTCGAGTTGCACGCTGCGCGGATCATCGACGGCCTGATCGAGCAGCGCAGTTCGGGTGGGGCGGAGGTCGTCGATCTCATGTCGATGTATGCGATGCCGGTCAGTGGCGAGGCGCTGAAGTCGATGACTGGGCTGACCAACGTCACGTCTGGCGACCTGGATGGGTGGAGCCAGGCAATGATCGATGGCATCTCCAACTACACCGGCGACCCCGACCGGGAGGCGCGGTGCCGTGGCGCGACGGCGGCGATTGATGCGGCGATCGACGAGATGTTGCCGTCGGCGCGCCGGTCGCCTGGCAACGATCTGTTGTCGGTGATGGTGGAGTCGGCGATGCCGCTCGAGCAGGTGCGAGCGAACATCAAGCTGACGATTTC
>NZ_JBDNIJ010000028.1:0-7522 GCF_041688325.1 Ilumatobacter sp. | reverse complement strand
TACGACCGCACCAAGTCAGAGCGTTGCTATGCCACTGCGGCCGACGCGGTTGCGGACGGCTACCGTCCGGCCAAGGCTTGAACACCCCGAACAACACCCCGAACAACACCCCGAACAACACCCCGAACAACACCCCGAACAACACCCCGGACAACACCCCGGACAACACAGGAGAAAACACCATGAAGGTCACCGTCGACTTCGACAGCTGCGCATCGACCGGCGCATGCATGCAGGTGTGCCCCGAAGTGTTCGAGGTCCGCAACGACGGCTACCTCTACATTCTGCAGGAAAATCCAGGGCCCGAGTTGGCCGCCAAGGTCAACGAGGCAGCCGACATGTGCCCAACCGCAGCAATTACGGTCGAGTAATCCCAGCAGCGCGCGACCACAACTCGCTCGCCCGCTTGTTCGCCCACTGTCCAATTCGCCGCCTGAGCCGACGGAGATTCCGCCGCTTCGGGCCATTTTCGGTAGGTTTCCAGCGTGGGATTTCACGCGCAGCTCGAACGTTCGTGGGCGGCGTCGTCGTCGATGCTCTGTGTCGGCCTCGACCCTGATCCAGCCCGGATGCCGAGCCCGCTCGACGGAGCTCCCGATGCAACCGAACGGTTCTGCCGAGCAATTATCGATGCAACTGCTGACCTCGTCTGCGCATTCAAGCCGCAGGTCGCCTATTTCGCGAGCCAACGTGAAGAAGCTGCGCTCGAACGAATCTGCAGGTACATCCGGGAGACCTATCCAGACGTCACCCTCATCCTCGACGCCAAGCGCGGCGACATCGGTTCAACCGCCGAGCACTATGCCCGCGAGGCGTTCGGTCGGTATGGCGCACATGCCGTGACGGTCAACCCCTACCTCGGGACCGATTCGGTCGAACCATTCTTCCAGCACACCAATGACGGTGGCGGCGGCGTCATTGCCCTGTGCCGCACGAGCAACCCCGGCGGCGACGACTTCCAGTCGCTGGTCACTGCTGATGAGCACGGTGCCAAGCCGATCTACATGCACGTGGCCGAGCGGGTCGCCAACGAGTGGTCCCAGCTTGGCGACTGCGGCCTGGTCGTCGGCGCGACCTACCCGCAAGAACTCGCCGAGGTGCGAGCCGCGGCACCCGGCATCCCGTTTCTCGTGCCCGGCGTTGGAGCACAGGGTGGCGATGCTGCGACCGTCGTCGAACACGGTTCCAACGCAGCCCACAACGGGCTGATGGTCAGTTCCTCGCGAGCGGTGCTCTACGCCAGCAGCGGCGACGATTTTGCTGAGGCGGCACGGGCCGAGGCGCAACGCACCGCAACATCACTCACGATCAACCCAGACCGAGCGTGATGTTCTTGTCACGCTTTGGTCTGACCGGAGTGTGACGGGCTTGAACTTCCGCCCAAAATGATCAGAGGGTCTTGATATCAATGATGCCGGGGGCGGCACGCAGCGCAGCGAGTGTGGCCTCGGGGATGGCAGCGGTCGGAGCAATCAGCATGACCGCCGTTCCGGATCCGTCGACGCGACTGACGTCCATATCGGCAATGTTGACCTCGGCGTTGCCGAGGATCGTGCCGACGGTGCCAATGACGCCCGGCCGATCGTCGTTCGTGATGACGACCATGTGGTCGGCCGGAGGCACATCAAACGGGATGTTGTCGATGTTGACGATGCGCTGATCGTTCCGCGGGCCCGAGAGCGTGCCAGCGATCGAATGCCCGCCGCCGCGCAGGGTCAAGAGGTTGACGTAGTCGGCCGCCGTAGCGCAGTTGACGTCACGTACTTCGACGCCGTGTTCCTTGGCGAGCTGTGGCGCGTTGACGTAGGTGACAGGTTCGTCAGAAATGGCACCGAAGAAGCCCTTCAGAACAGCGAGTTCGAGGATGCGGGTGTCGTAACCGGCGATTTCACCTTCGGTGCAGACCTCAAGCGTCTTCGGGAGCGAGCCATTCAGCGAGACGAACAACGCACCGAGACGCTCGGCGAGTGGCAGGTACGGACGGAGCGTCTCGTTTGCTTCGGCAGCATCGACGTTGACAGCGAACGGCACGAACTCGCCGGCGAGAGCGAGCTCGACCATGGTGGCAATGGTGTCGCCGGCCTTATCTTGGGCTTCGTTGGTGCTCGCACCGAGGTGCGGGGTGACGACGACGCTCGGCAGTTCAAACAGCGGCGACTCGGTCATGGGCTCGGTCGAGAACACGTCGAGACCAGCACCCGCAATCACGCCATCACGGATGCAATCAGCCAGATCGCCTTCATGGACAATGCCGCCGCGGGCGACATTGATGACGAGCAGCGAAGGCTTGGCCTTGAGCAGCAGGTCTCGGTTGATGAGGCCAAGCGTCTCGGGCGTCTTGGGGAGATGGACCGTCAAGAAGTCTGACTCCGCCACCAGTTGATCGAGACCCATCAGTTCGACGCCCATCACCTTCGCACGATCTTCTGAGACGAACGGGTCGTAGGCCACGATTCGCATGCCGAACGCCTTCGCGCGGTCAGCAACGAGCTTGCCGATGCGGCCGAGGCCAACGACACCGAGGGTCTTGTCGACGAGCTCGACCCCGGTCCAGCGGCTGCGCTCCCAGCGCCCAGCGACCAGCGCGGCGTGGGCCTGAGGAACGTTGCGCGCGGTGGCGAGCAGCAGTGCCATCGTGTGCTCTGCGGCCGACACAATATTGCTCTGCGGCGCGTTGACGACCATGACGCCCTGCTTGGTGGCTGCAGCAACATCGACGTTGTCGAGGCCAATGCCAGCACGGCCCACCACCATCAGATTGTTGGCAGCTGCGAGCAGTTCTGCATTGACCTGTGTCGCGGAGCGGATGATGAGCGCTGCGGCCCCCGGGATGATCGTGAGGAGTTCTTCGGCTGACTTGCCGACCTGGATGTCAACTTCGTGACCGGCTTGACGAAGCCGTTCGAGTCCACCGTCAGCAATTTCTTCTGTCACCAGGATACGAGCCATAGTGAATTCCTATCGGCGCTCCGGTCCCCCTTCCAAGAGATTTGACGAACCGTTTGCATCGGTGCTCGTCGCGGCCACCGATCACCGAGGATGTACCGTGCGAGACGTGTCCGATGACCACTCCGCACAACCCGATCTGCGGGCCATCGAGCTCTGGTTCGTCGATCGCGGTGTTCCGCACTTCGTCGAGCGAAAAAGCGACGGATCAGTGCTCGATGCGTGGACCCGCGCACTGCCACTACTCGTCGTCGCATATCTGCTGCAGGGGCTCAATGCGCTGAACCTCGCCGATTGGTCGCTCCAACGGAATCTCTTCGTCGCCGTGGCCGTCATGGCCATGCTGTTGGCCGCCTGGGTGTTATCCAATCGCCTACGCGGCGTTCCGGCTTTCGCCCGGCCGACCGATATCGATGCGCCGGAACTGGCGCTCTTCCTCTTGGGCCCGGCCGTCCCCGCCCTGCTGTTCGAGCAGACCGGCGATGCAATCGAGAGCGTCCTGTCCGCAACCGTCCTTCTCGCAGCGATCTATATTTGGTCCTCATACGGGCTGGGGCCGCTCACACGATGGGGTCTGCGGCGTGGCCGAAATCAGTTGACCGGGCTGGGCTCGCTCGTCGCCCGTGCACTCCCGCTGCTGCTGCTGTTCAACACCTTCTTGTTCATCAACGCCGAAGTCTGGGAGATGGCCGGCACCCTGAACGGGTGGGCCTACGTCGTGGTCATCTTGACGTTCGCCTCGCTCGGGGTGACCTTCGCATTGAGCCGGGTTCCAGGTGTGATCCGCGCGATGCGGTCATTCGAGTCGTGGAGCGACATTGATGAGCACCTGGAAGGGACACCAGCAGCCGGGCTACAGACCCCCTCTGGCAAACTTGTCGAGGACCGGCTTCGTCTGCGTCAACGTTTCAACATCGGCTTAATCGTCTTGTTTGGACAGGCCCTACAGATCACCCTCGTAACGGTGGCGCTGACCGGCTTCTTCGTCGGTTTCGGCTTCTTCGCCATCACCGAGACCACCACCCTCGGCTGGACCCGGCTCGATGAGATTCACATTCTCGCGGAGTGGTCCTTTGCCGGTCGCCCGCTGATCCTGTCCGAGCCCTTGCTCCGGGTCTCGGTATTCCTCGGATCGTTCTCTGGCATGTACTTCACTGTCGTCCTCACCACCGACGACACCTACCGCACCGAGTTCGCAGACGACGTCGGACCCGAGGTTCGTAAGGCGCTTGCGGTGCGCAGCGCGTACCGTGTCGCTCGGGGAACCCATCCACAGTCGGCGCTTGCAACAGCGACACCGACACCAGTTCCGCTGGCGTCAAGCGATGCTGCGGAGGAAGTCCAGGCATGAGCACCATCGACACTGCGAACGGCGAAACTCCGCCTGCCGGCACGGAACCGTCGTCGTCACCGTCCCAAATCCAGATCCGGGAGCTGACGATCGCCGACGAAATGGTCGTTCTGGGCGACGTGTTCCAACAGGTGTGGGGTTCGG
Source organism: Ilumatobacter sp. (assembly GCF_041688325.1). Taxonomy (GTDB): domain Bacteria; phylum Actinomycetota; class Acidimicrobiia; order Acidimicrobiales; family Ilumatobacteraceae; genus Ilumatobacter_A. The sequence goes on along the minus strand of NZ_JBDNIJ010000028.1, from coordinate 3,081 downwards.
CAACCGAGATCATCCGGCTCGAGATGCTGATGGCGATCTCTCACGCCGGCGGTTACGTGGTCGGAGCGTTCGATATGAGCCGTGGTGACGATGGCCGCGGCGAGATCCTCGGTGCCTCCGTTGGCGTGCTCGCCGTCCACCATGACCAGCCGGCACTGCACAGCCATGTCACCGGCATTTTGCCTGGGGCCCGCAGCACGGGCCTCGGTCGGGCAATGAAGCTGCACCAACAGCAATGGGCGCTCGACCGAGGAATCGAATGGATTGTCTGGACCTTCGACCCGCTCGTCCAGCGCAACGCCTGGTTCAACATCGCGATTCTTGGAGCGGAAGTTCACGAGTACCTCCCACACTTCTACGGGACGATGACCGATGCAATCAACGCCGGCGACGACTCTGACCGTCTACTCATGGCGTGGTCGACTGCGACCGATCCCGAAGCTGCACCCCGCGACGGCGCTGCACACCTTGGCCAGCCTGGCGTCACGCTGATCCCGACGCCGGACGACATCGTGACATTGCGCCGAACTGACCCGAATGAGGTCGCTCGATGGCGCGGCTCGACACGATCGGCATTGAACGAGGCGCTCACGTCTGGTTCTCAGATCGTCGGTTTTACTCGTGACGGCGATTACGTGGTGGCATCATGAGTAGCGCACGGATCTTCACACTTGGAGCCATCGAACTCCGCCGCATCGCACTCGCCCTCGTCGCACCGTTCCGGACCAGCTTCGGCGTCGAAACCGATCGCGACATCCTCCTGGTGCGTGTCGAGTTGATCGACAGCGACGGTGTCAGGACCGAGGGCTGGGGTGAGTGTGTTGCACTCGCTGAGCCGACCTACTCGCCCGAGTACGTCGACGGAGCCCAGCACGTAATGCTCGCGCACCTCATTCCCGCGGTGCGTCACGCCGGCCCGATCGATGCTGCCGGAGCGACTCGAGCAATGGCTCGCTTTCACGGCCATCCAATGGCGAAGGGCGCGATCGAGATGGCGATTCTCGATGCCCAGCTGCGGTCGACGGGCACCTCTTTTGCCGACTTCCTCGGTGCGACCAGGCTGACGATCCCGAGTGGTGTGAGTGTCGGCATTCACGACACCGTCGACTCGCTCTTGACAACCGTGCAGGGCTACATGGACGACGGCTACGTTCGTATCAAACTGAAGATCGAGCCCGGCTCTGACATCGAGCACGTCGCTGCGGTCCGCGACCTCATCGGGCCCGACACGCCCCTGCAAGTCGACGCCAACACGGCCTATCGACGGACCGATGGTGCTCATCTCGCACGCCTTGATGCCTATGACCTGCTGCTCATCGAGCAGCCATTGCCAGAGGCCGACATCATCGGCCACGCCCAGTTAGCCGCCGAGGTCGACACACCGATCTGCCTCGATGAGTCACTTGTTTCAGCTACAGGAACTGCCGATGCCATTGCATTGGGTGCCTGCGAGATCGCGAACATTAAGCCCGGCCGAGTCGGGGGATACCTCGAAGCTGTCCGGGTCCACGACCTGTGCGTCAGCGCCGGTATCCCCGTGTGGTGCGGAGGAATGCTCGAAACGGGTATCGGACGAGCCGCCAACGCTGTCCTCGCGTCGCTCCCCGGATTCACGTTGCCGGGTGACATCAGCGCCTCGACCCGCTTCTACGCACAAGACATCGTGACTGACCCAATCACGATCCACGACGGCCACGTCACGGTCCCTCGATCACCCGGCCTCGGGTTCGACATCGACCAGCCGTTCCTCGACCAGATCACCACGGCCACCACCCCTGCCTAGGCAGTTCTCGATCGATCAGCAGTTGTCGAAGGAATATGCAGCTTCGTGGCGCCCGAGCGCCTCGGCCCGCTCACGCACTTCGCGGAACTCCGGAAACTGGTCGAAGAAGGCGAGTTTCTCGTCGAGCGCTGCACTGACCTCGACGTCGAACACGTAGGCCGCGAACACCTCGGCGATGTCTTCTTCGGGGTTACTCGCGCCATAGGGGCCGGTGTACGGGGCGTCGGCCACGCAGCGCGCTTCGCCTGCCTCCTCGTTCACATCACCGTCCGCGGGGATAGTGGCCAGCGCCTCCGCGTCCCAGAACCGCTGGATCCAAGCCCAGGTGTAGGCGCCTTCGCGGAAGCAACCAGTTCCGTTGTAGTACGTGGTGCACTCTTCAGCGGGGATCGAGATGTCGAGCTGAGTCGCTGGAACTTGGGTGAAGACGTGCGTTAACTCATGCTGCATCGTCAAAGCAAGCTCGTTGAGGTCGTCGACGCCGGCCTCAACGTCGATTGCCATCAGGAAGAACTCGGCGTCATCGTCGAGGGTGGTGACGAACGCCAGGGTGTCGCATGTATCGCACCCTTCAAAACCTGCGAAGAGCGAAATGTCGCTCAGCAGTGCAGCCGGCGTCACGTCGGCCATTGCGGTCCAGGCTGCCTCAAGGCGAGGGTCCACCTCGCCCGAGCAAGGCGGCTGCAGCTGGCCCTTCACGACGAAGTGCATGGCGGTGACAACGCCCCCGTCTTCGATGTCGGCCGGGTCGCAGAAGCCATTCTCCTGCAGCTCATCGAGGATTGCCTGCTCGTCTTCATCGAGTTCGTCCGGGCCAGCGACCGCAGAATCACCGTCCGTCACGGGCGGCTCGTCGTCGGTTACCTCGGTTGCCTCGAGGACGTCGAGGATCCGGTTGTAGCTGTCGTCATCCAGTTCGAGAAGTAGATCGTCGAGTTCGTCGTCACTCAGTGCAGCAAGAAACATTGCGAGTTCTGCATCATCCAAGTCGGTGACCTGCTGATTGGAGTTCGCGACTTCGGTGGTTTCGACCAGTTCCTCATTGATTTCTGTGTCATCCGGAGCAGCCTCAGAAACAGCCTCAGGAGCAGCGTCAGAAGCAGTCTCAGAAACAGCGTCGTCGCTGCCAGCCGAGCAGCTCGACGCAATCAGCGTCACTGCAGCCATGACCAAAATCACTCGTCGCATCACTGTCGCAGTATGGCGCATTTGGCCTGTCGTCCTGCGTTTCTCCCTGCGCGCAGGTCACAGGTATCGTGTTGTCTATGACCCATGCGTTCTTGAGCGAAGACTGGATG
>NZ_JBDNIJ010000206.1:0-11322 GCF_041688325.1 Ilumatobacter sp. | reverse complement strand
CCATTCAAGAAGCCACTCGGGCTCATCCTTCTTCGACGAGATGAGACGAACAACACTCTCATCAAGGCCCGGAGGAGCAATGTCAGTATCAAGATCCGTGCTGAAGCCGTACTCATAATCAGCCGACGTCAACTCCTCAATTGTTTGCAGGGTTTCGCTCATCAGATTTCCTTTCCATTGGCGATCATTTTGCCGTACGCCGGCTCAACGACAGGGTTGGTGGGTTTGTCTTGGACAAAGTGGACAGAGTTTTCGCGGACAGGTCTCGGTGAGTCAGCCGAACGACTGTCCGCACCCGCAACTCCGGGTGGCGTTCGGGTTGTCGAGGCTGAACCCGCCGTCTTGGAGACCGTCGCTGAAATTCAAAGTGGCGCCGGCGAGGTGGGAGGCGCTGGCTGAATCGACCCGCACAGTGACTGACCCGAACACCGCGTTGTAATCGTCTGGGTTGGTGTCGGCGTCGAAGAACATGTCGTAGGAGAAGCCCGAACAGCCGCCCGGCCGCACTGCGACCCGAAGGGCCATCGTTTCGTCGCCTTCAGCAGCCAGTAGCTCGGCCACCTTCACGGTTGCGTCCTGGCTGAGTGAAATCAGCTGTGGAACCTGTTCGGTCGTTGTCATCGCAATCCTTTTCTTGATTGTTGGTTTCTCGATTGGTTCACCGCGACAGTGAGCCCATTGGAGCGTCGGATGACGTCGTGGTGAGCCCTCGCCGACATCGATGAAGATGCGCTCGCCGGGACATTCCTCGGTTGACTCGATGACCCGTTCCAAGCCGCCGTAGGGAATTCAGACCATGGCCAGTCCACCAGTTTTGATCAATCCAAACTTTCAGAGTGCTCCTGTCCGCTTGGCCTCGCCGGGGGGTGGCGGGGGGTGTGTGACGAGACCAAGCGCTCAGGCCGACAACCATCATCGAGCCATCGGTGTCTGGACGTTCTATCAGCGCATTACGGCTTACGCAAGTTTTACGTTGCATAACTTGCCTAATGGCAGGGAGCCGCACTGTGGTGATATGTCGAGCCGTAGACTCGACGGCATGACCGTGGATGATGAGATCGTGAACCGAGTCACGTGGAAGATCCCGAACGCGCTGGCGCTCGTCGGCTCCAGCGACGGCAACGAGCGAAATGCGATGACGACGAGTTGGATCACTCAGCTGTCAATGGAACCCGTTCTGATCGGCATCGGCGTCGACAACACCGCCGTGACGCACAGACTCATCACCAACGGCGGATCATTCACCGTGAACCTGTGGGACTCCCAAGACACCAAGGTGTTCGTGAAGTTCTCCAAGCCGGCGGTCGATGACGGCACCACGCTGAACGGCCGCCCCGTCCGGGCTTTCGTCACGGGTGCGCCCGTGTTCGACGAGGCGATGGCCTGGATGGACTGCGAGGTGCGTCACCACCTCGATCTCGGCACCCACACGCTGTTCGTCGGCGAGGTTGTCGGTGCCGCCATCAACGTTGACGACGCGCGACCAGCGTCGATGAGCGACACCCGTATGAAGTACGGCGGCGTCAAGCGTCACTAATTGGAGCAACGAACTTCGACTCGCGATGCAGTCGCTCAGAGCAGCCCTGCGTCCATCGGCGATCCGTTCCCCGTCGGACCGCAAGCCGGGATCGTGGCGAACCGCTACTTCTTCGCCGGCTCGAAATACGGGTTGGTTCCCGCGGCGTGGTCGGTCACGTCGACGATATTGACGATCTCGGGGACAGACTCCTTGATGGCGACCTCAATACCCTGGCTGAGGGTGACGGCGGCCATTCCGCAGCCCGCGCAGCCGCCGCTGAGGCGCAGGTACACGGCGTCGCCGTCCACGGCTACAAGGTCGGCGCGTCCGCCATGAGCGGCGATGGACGGGTTGACCTGGCTCTCGAGGACCTGCATCACCCGCTGCGCGACGTCGCCGCTGAGATCGGGCGGCGGGCCGGTCATTGCTGGGCTGGCCTGGGGTGGAGCCGGTGGAAGATTGGGGTTGCGGATGCTCATCCCACCGGTCAGGAGGTCGCGGTTGCGGTCGAGGACCGAGCCCACCATCTTCGACACGCTGTCGGTGGGCACGATGATCGTCAGCTCGCCCTGGACCCTGGTCCAATCGTCGGGAGCGGTGTCGTTGGCCTCCCGAAAATACATGTCGTAGGTGTAGGCGCCACCGCTGCTCCCGTTGATCTCGACCCAGAGGGCCAGGGATTCGGGGTCGGTCTCACCGGTGCGCAGCTCCAGCACGTCGGCGAGGGCGGCGTCGGTCACACTCAGGACAATCTCGCTGTTGGGATCGTTTTCGGTCACGATGGGTTCCTTTTAGTGGTGGACTGGGGATGGGCCCTCAGACGAGGGGTTTGAGAGGCGCCAACTGCGCCTCGCTGGGTTCGCTTCAACAGAACCAGGGCTCGGTGAAATGCGCCCGATCCCCGATCGGACCCACCGACACCGCTCCTTGAGCGGGGCGGGCCGATGACGTCCCGGCGCTCGAGCGGATGAGCGCGTCGATCTCGTCGAAGGTCTGCACGGGGGCCTGCCCGACCCGCGCCTCGACGAGGGTCGCGATCTGAGCGTGGAGGCGGTCAATGGCCGGATCGGGATGTGCCCACGTCCAACCCAGCCGGGTCGGATCGTAGGCACCGAGGTGGGGTGTCATGGTCGTCTCGCCGAGGAGCAGCGAGCCCTCGGGGACCAGCAGGCGCACGCTGTACTGCACCGGATCGACGCTCGCGATGAGGTCGTGGGCGACGACGAAGTCGAACAACTCGACCAAGTCGTCAATGGTGGTCCACGGGGTAAAGGGGAGCCATGACGGACGGACCTCGATGCCGTGGGCTCGAAGGGCAATCACCGCTTCGGACGCGTCAGCGGCGGTGTGGCCTTTGTCGAGACAACGAAGGATGGAGTCGCTGACCGACTCGAACGCCGAGACAACGAACGCGCAGCCGGCTGCGGCGAGCTCGGGGAGTGCGTCGGGGTAACGGAGGATGTGCTCGACCTTGATCGTGGCGTCGAAGGTCAGGTCCGGGTGCCGGCGGTGGATGGCTGCCACAACGCGACGGGAGTGGTGGGGGGCATTGAGGAAATCAGGGTCGGCGAAGTTGATGTGACGGGCCCCGGCAGCCACCAGTTGGTCGACGTCGGCGAGCACAGCGGCCTCCTCGACGCGGCGGACCCGCCCGTCGTAGACCACCGGTACCGGGCAGTGGCGGCAGCGGTGAGCGCAACCGCGGCTGGCAGCGACGGAGCCGACCAATCGCTCCTCGCCGGCGATGACCAGGCGGGTGTAGCGCCCCAGCTCCGGCAACAACTCACGGACAGGCACACGACCTTCGGAGCGATGCAGCTGGACAGCGGCTCCTGGATCTACGCCGTTCGCCCATGCCACCAGGCCGGCCTCGTACTCGCCAGCAATGATCGCGTCCGCCGGCGACGTCACGGTGAGCTCCCGACCCATCCCTGCGTACAGGCCGAAGAAACACACCGCCAGGCCAGGTCGACGAGCCCTGACGGTCTCGACGACCCGCAATGCCAGGCGCATCGCAGTGTGCATCGGCACCGACAGTGCCACCCGCTCGGCCCAGTCGACGTCGGCGCTGGCGAGGGTGTCGACGGCGATGTCGACACCACGCACCTCGTGGCCGGCGCCGAGCAGCGCTGCGGTGGCCGTAGCCACAGACAGCGGTTGGTGCCCCAACTCGTAGGTGGACGCCACCAGAACCCTCACCCTTCGGCACGACATTCAGGCGTACGGTCGGCGACCGCCGGCCCGTGCGCCGGCCGCACGACCACGTCCAGTACAGCCTCGGCACGGCGCAGGGCGAGCTCGACGTCGGCCGGTTCGGGCCCGTGCGCGAAGACGAACCCGAGGTAACGGTCGCCCTCGGGGAGAGGGATCACCGGCCGCCCGACGGGGATGCTGATCTCCACGCCGGCGACGCCGTCGACGCCCAGCGCGTCGCTGAGGCCAGAGACCCGTTCAAGCACCCCGGCCGAGCGGATCGGGAGCATCATCACCCCCGACGCCTGAGTCTCCCGGCTCAGCCCGTCGAGACCCGCGCCGATGGCGTGGCGGATGATGACCTCTTCGAGGCTCACGCCAGCCCCGAAGCGCAGTGCTCGTGCGCACAGCCCACCGATGGAGCGCGCCGCGACCTCGAGGACGGTCAGCTCGTCCGCTGGGCCGATGCGCAGCTCGGCGTGGACTGGGCCCTCCCTCAGCCCCAGCGCCGCAGCGGCGGAGGCGACCGTCGCCTCGATGGCGGCGAGGACTGCTGGCGGCTGGCGTGACGGCGTGACGTAGATCGTCTCCTCGAAGAACGGACCGTTGAGCGGGTCGGGTTTGTCGAATACGGCGAGCACCGCGAGCGTCCCGCCTTCGAGCAGGCCCTCGACGGCAACCTCCGCTCCGGGGACGAACCGCTCGACGAGGAGCGGCTCGGATGCGCCGACGATCGATCGGATTCGGTCCTCGGCAGCGACCGCCTCGGTGCGGTTGTCGACGCGGATGACCCCCTGGCTCCCGGAGCGAGACACCGGCTTCACCACGCACGGGTAGCCGATCTCCGCCGCCGCAGCGGAGATCCGCCCACCGGGCATGACGACCCGATAGTCGGGCTGGGGCACCGACGATGCTGCCAGGCGCTCCCGCAGTACCGCCTTATTTCTCGTCGCGGCCACTGCGTCGGTTGGGTTGTGGGTCATCCCCAGGTGCTCGGACGCTGCGGCGGCCACCGCCAACCCCTGGTCATCGACGGCCAGCACCGCGTCGAGCGGTTGACGCTGGTGGAGGGCCGCGATGATGCCCACGGCGATGGCGACGTCACCCATGGGCACGACTACCGCCCGGTCGCCCATCGACTCGGCCATCATCTGGCGACGCTCGGAACCGACGACGACGTCGACGTCGAGGCGGCTGGCAGCCGCCAGAAAGTCCGCGGCCCGGTACGTCTCGGTCGGCAGGAGGAGCAGGACGCGGCTCACGATCCCCGGCTGGCGAAGCGGCGCGCGTCCTCGGCGGCGTACCGACCGACGGCGGCGTCGATCCCTGCGGTCTTCTCGATGGCCGCGACGATCGAGTCGAGTTGTGCCGCCGGCAAGGCGCATGTCATCTCGTCGGGGCCCATGCCGATCCGCTGGCGAGTGGGCGCACAGCCCACGCTCGCCGCGGCTACACCCTGCTCTTTAGCCAGCGCCACGATGTGGCACTGCGGCTTTCCCCCGATCGATAGGCCCGGCAGCGCATCGGACAGCACCATCAGCTGACGGGCGTTGACCCTCAAGAGCACGACGTCAGGCTCGACCGGGGTGTCTTGGAGCGGAGCGTAGACGACCGATCCTGGCTGCCTCGTCACCTTGGGCAGCTGCTCCAGAACGTCGGGGCCGACCCACCCGGCACCGACCAGTTCGGCGACGTCGCTGTGATCGATCACTTCGCTCGGCGCCAACAGGCCATGGGTGACACTGCCGACGCTGCAGTTGCCATGGTCCTCGGGCACCGTGGCGAACGCTCGCTCGGCTCCGTGCACCCAGAACACGCAGCCAGCCGGAACCCGCCCCTGGCGACCATCGTCGGTCGCGGAGGACATCGGGGCGTCGAAGCGGTCGACACCCGGCGGCGGACTGTCAGCGAAGCTGATGGCGATCGGGACCGTGGAGAGCCGGAGGACCTTGACGAGCCGTTCGCTGAGGCCTGGCCAGTTCAGACCGACCAAGGGATCTACCGACTCGCGTAGCGCGTCGCTCGTCACGAGAACGACTGTCCGCAGCCGCAAGAGCGCTTGGCGTTGGGGTTCTCGATGTGGAAGCCGGCGTCTTTGATGCCGTCTTTGTAGTCGAGAGTGGCACCAGCGAGATGGATGGCGCTGGCTGAGTCGACTCTCACCTTGGCTGTGCCGAACACGGCCTCGTGGTCTTCGGGCTCAGTGTCGTGGTCGAAGAACATCTCGTAGGACATCCCTGAACATCCGCCCGCCTTGACGGCGACTCGCAGCGCCAGCTGGTCGTCGCCCTCCTGGGCAATCAGCTCCGCGACTTTTGCAGCGGCACTGTCGGTGAGGTTGATGACGGGTGCGGTTGTGACTTCGATAGTGGTCATTGGAAAGGACTCCTTGTTGTTGGCGATGTGTTGGATCTCGGTCGCCGCCGTGGGCCCGTGGCCACAGTGCTTCCCTCGTCGTAGGACAATTGCACAGGTAATGCTACTTACGCAAGTTGTTACTTGTCAATTGCGTGCTCGCCCCGCCTGAAGTAGGCTCAGAACGTGACCGATGCTGCACCGACACGCCTGGTCGAGCTTTCGCCCGCCCAAAAGCAGGTCGTTGTCGCGGTCAAAAAGCGTGGAGAGGCATCAGCCGAAGAGCTCGCTGAGGCCCTGGGAATTACTCCCAGCGGTGTCCGTCAACACCTGGCCGCCCTCAGGGCCGCCGGGGTCGTCGCCGCCCGCCAGGAACGGGGCCGTCCGGGGCGCCCGACCGACCTCTACCACAGCACCGATCTCGCCGAGGCCATGCTCCCCACGGCCTCCGTCGACCTGTCCGTCGAGTTGCTCGACCACATCGAGGAAGAAGACCCACAGCTCGTCTCTCGTATCTTCGAACGACGCCGTGACCGGCGGGTCGCACAAGCTCGGACGCAGATCGCTGGCAAGAGCCTCGACGACAAGATGGCGTTCCTCGCCGGCATGCTCGACGAGGAGGGATATCTCGCCGACTTCGAGAAGCTCCCCGACGGCGTGTACAGGATGACCCTGCACAGTTGCGCCATCTGGGCCGTGGCATCCAAGTACGGACAGGCCTGCACCACCGAGCTCGAGTTCCTGCGAGAGGTGCTCCCCGAGGTAGAGATCGAACGGATCGCCCACAAAGCAGCAGGCGCCTACGCATGCGGCTACGAGCTCCGGGACCCCTCAAGTTCCCGGGCGTGATCCCGGATAGGTCCCTCGGTCGTTCCTGGCAATCAGTGATCTCTCCGAGCCTCCGAGGAGCGAGCACCACGGTACTGCGTTCAGGTTTTCACGACTTCCATCGGCGTTTCGCCGTCGAGGGAGAGAACGATCCCTTACCAGACATCAGAGCGTCGAACACTACGACCCCTCAAACGCGAGACGCTCAAGTGGCACGTCAAATGAGCACGACCCGCCGACTGGCCACAACTCACCGGACCACCCGTATCCGGCTGGGCTTGTTTCAGCGCAACGTAGACAAGAACGCTCACCGTGTCCTCGATGATCTCTCATCCGCTCAACCACTGGTTGGGTCCCACTCAGTCACCGGCAACGCAGCCACCCGAGGCGTTCGGTCATGTCGCCTTGGGCTCGTAGGTCCAATCAGGGCGCTTCCTCGATTGGGTGTCATCGAGGACGAATCGGTCACCGACAAGGTCAAGGATCTTCGTCAGCTCCAGTCCTCGCGCCGGACGCCGTGATTCGGGATCGTGCATGTCCCGCATCAGGCTCGTCACGACGCGTTGCTCCTGGGACGGCAAGAAGCAACGTGACGCATCGGTAACGCTCGCCAAGCGTGCCGAGATGTCGCCGTACACGGCACCCTCGGTGACACCATCGAGACCCGACAACAACTCGGTGACCGCTTGACAGCCGAGCTTGCATGCCGAGCACTGGCCGCACGACTCGATACCAAGAAACCGCGAGACCGCATAGGCCAACTCCGCTGGATCGGTGCGATCGTCGTAGACGATGAATCCACCCGTCCCCAGCCCGGCGCCGACCGATTCCATATGTTCGTACGTGAGCGGCGTGTCGATCAGTTCACCGCGCAGGACTGGATTCGAGATCCCCGACAGCACGTACTTAACCGCACGGCCATCGGCCATCCCCCCACCCAACTCAGCAATCACCGTCGCCACCGGCGTACCGAGTTCGAACTCGCCGACACCATGACGAACCGTGTCACCCGACACCGTGCACACCATCGTGCCCGGCGACTCCGCCGTTCCAAAGCCCCGATACCACTCCCCACCATTCGCGACGATCGCCGGGACGGTCGACAACGTTTCAACGTTATTGACAAGAGTCGGATTCGACCCGTGGAGCCGGACGCCGGCGAGTGTTCGGCCTGCCGACCAGCCCACCTGAGGACTCGTCGTGAACAACCCGTACAAATACGGTGGGAACAAGCGCGGCAGCGGCTCTTCGCCCTCGATCACTTCGAGTAGCGCCTTTTCCTCACCGAACAGATACTCATCGGGGCCCCGAACAAGCTCGATCTGAACATCGTCGGCCCACCCAGCTGCGGCCATCTCCGCTGCCCCCAGCGCCACCACATCAGCCTCGAACTCGAACGACGACTTCAACGCAACGAACACCCGCCGGGCACCGACCGTATGCGCTGCAACTAACAGCCCCTCCAGCAGCAGATACGGGTTATGGCGCAATAGCGCCCGATCTTTGAACGTGCCCGGCTCTCCCTCTGCGCCGTTGGCGACAACAAAGCGTTCACCGGCCTCCGCACCGCCGGCCACGATCGAGCGCCATTTCAGTCCAGTCGAGAAGCCAGCGCCTCCACGACCCCGCAGGCCCGAGGCCTCGAGTTCGCTCAGCACGTGGTCGGGCCCAGCCTTGATCGCAATGCTCAGTGCGGCCCCGCCACCACGTTCGACGTAGTCCTCAAGCGAGGTGACTGGCGCCCCGTCAAGCAATATCACTCCGACACCCCAAACATGCTGCCCATTCTCACGAGGCCCGGTCGCTGCACGCCGACTCCACAAAACGAACCTGCTCGACGAATTGGAAAATGCCTTGCTCTCGGCCGCTGAATCCCATCAACCACCTTCTCTCTGACGCCCACATCATCAAGAGAGAACCTTGCAGCTGAAGCGCTTCACTGTCAACACCCAACACACGACGTCTTTGCGCGAGCCCCACTGGTCCACCAGTCGGTCAGCGAACGACGTCCAGGTGATCTTCGAGTGGGATGTCACGGATCAGTTCCTTCCATTTGGCGACCGGGCGGCCGTACCTCCTCTCGATCGAGGGGAAAGATTCGCTGGTCCTTTCGCGTTCACATGGGATGGTTGTTGGCCTGTGCACGCCACTCCGCTTTGATTGTTCTGCTACGTCGCGAACCACGTCCCGGCCAATGCCGCCATCGCAACGAGGGCCCACGAGATTGCGCCCAGAGCCAAGGGGCGACCGCCGAGCTCGCGCATTCGACTCACTCTGACCCCCATACCGAGGCCAACCATTGCGACGGTCAACAACATCGTCTCGGCAGAGGACGCAACGTCGAGAATGTTGGCGGGCAGCGCGCCGGAGGATCGCAGGAGCACAGTGAGGAGGAACCCGCCAACGAATCCGGGGACGAGTGGCGGCCTTTGCCCAGAGATTGCTCCATCGGAGCGTCGCCGCCTCAGAGCGATGAGCGCAACCATGGGCGCAAGCAACATCACTCGTGTGAGCTTGACGATCGTCGCCGATCGCAAGGCACCTTCGCCCTCAACCGAAGCGGTAGCCACGACTTGTCCGACGTCATGAACCGCGCCTCCAACCCAAATGCCGAATGCTTCGCCGTGGAGGCCCAGGAGGTTGCCGAGCGGCGGCAGTGCGAAGATGGAGAGAGTCCCGCAGAGCGTGACGAGGGTGATCGCATACGCGGCTTCCTCCTCGCGAGCCTCGATCACGCCATCAACTGCAGCGATGGCGGAAGCGCCACAAATGGAATACCCGGTTGCGACGAGCAGGCTGAGGTCCGCCGACAGACCCAGTCGTCGACCGATCAACTGGGTCCCGAAGAACGTCACTGTTACCACGAACCCGACTACGAGAAGCCCCTTCGCTCCGAACGTCGCGACGTCACCGAGCGAGAGCCGCAATCCGAGCAGAACTACGCCAGCTCGCAGTACAGGGCGAGCGCAGATGGCCACTCCTGAGTCCAAGAAGCTCGGCTGGTGAATCATGTTGGCAACGATTCCTCCGAGTACGACTCCGACGACGAGCGGTGACAATGCTTCCGAGACCGATGCAATCGCCGTCGCAGCGGCTCCGATCAGGATGGCCACACATATGCCGGGCAACACCGGTCTGACTCGGCCACCTGAAATCAGCTTCGACTTGAGACCTAATCGCATCACGATTCGAGTGTTCCCTGACTTCGCCCCCGTCGGTGCTGGGCAGATCGCCATGGAGTCACAGGTTGCCTGCGTGGCCCTTCGTTGCGGCCCGTCGTCGGGGTCGTCGGGGCCGTCGGGGCCGTCGGGAATTCGGTGTCACTCATCTGGCTCATTGTTGGTGGCGCTGTGAGAACCTCATCCCCCAATGTGGCTCATCTCGACCTTGACGGGACGGGTGGCGGGCCGGATGGTGAGCCCAGCGGCCAATCCGTCGGTCACCGACGACCTGGTCTCGGAGTAGCGGTCCGTCCTGTTACTCCACACTTGATGGACCCGCTGGTCGAGTGCCTCGTCGACGGTCCGCCCGTCGTGGCTGCTCCTGACCACCTCGCGCAGGTCGGTGCCGTCGGCAGCGAACAGGCAGGTGTAGAGCATGCCTTCGGCGGACAGGCGAGCCCTGGTGCAATCGCCGCAGAAAGGCTTCGTGACGGAACCAATGACCCCGACTTCCCCGGTGCCGTCGCTGTACCGCCACCGCGTGGCCACCTCACCGGTATAGGACGGTTCGATGGGTTCGAGACCGAACTCGCGGTCGAGTACCTCCACGATGCTGGCAGCGGTGACGACGTCATCCAATCGCCATCCGTTCGTCGAACCGACGTCCATGTACTCGATGAAGCGAAGGGTGTGGCCGGTGCCTTTGAAGTGCCGCGCCATATCGACCACAGAGGCGTCGTTGACGCCGCGTTTGACGACCATGTTGATCTTGATCGGCCCGAGCCCGGCCTCAGCTGCAGCCGCGATGCCGTCAAGCACCTGGCGCACCGGGAAACCGACGTCGTTCATCGCCATAAAGACGGCGTCGTCGAGCGAGTCGAGGCTCACGGTCACCCGCCGGAGCCCTGCAGCGGCCAACCCCGAGGCCTTCCGTTCGAGGAGGGCGCCATTGGTGGTCATGGCGAGATCGTCGATCCCGGGAATGGCCGCGAGGCGGGCGATGAGATCCTCGAGGCCCCTGCGAAGCAACGGCTCGCCTCCGGTGAGACGCAACTTGGTCACTCCGTGGCGGGCGAATGAACGGGCGACGCGCTCAATCTCATCGAAGTCGAGCAACGCTGACCGAGCCAGATACTGGAAGTCGCGATGGAAGACCTCCTTCGGCATGCAGTACGTGCAGCGGAAGTTACAGCGATCGGTGACCGAAATGCGGAGGTCCCTGACGGGACGGCCGAGGGTGTCGGTGACCAACCCTGCGTCACCAGT
>NZ_JBDNIJ010000205.1:0-2188 GCF_041688325.1 Ilumatobacter sp. | reverse complement strand
TCAAGTGGATCGCCATCGTAGGGGATTCCCTACTGTCGCCCGGGCCGGCGAACGAGCAAACTTGTTCAGGAAGTCGCCCAGACACGGGGCCAGACAAGGAGTACGGGTATGGAAGTTCATGGCACCTGCAAGAACGGCTTCGAAGGGGTGCGCGATGCGTTCATCCAGAACTTCGAGGAGGGGCTTGAAGTCGGCGCCGCTGCCGCAGTGACAGTAGATGGTGAGTCCGTTGTGGACATCTGGGCTGGCGACGCGGACCCGAACGGAACACCGTGGGAACGCGACACGATCGTCAACGTCTACTCGACGACCAAAACAATGGCCGCCACCTGCATGCTCGCATTGGCTGACCGGAGCGAACTCGACTTCGACGCTCCCGTTGCGCAGTACTGGCCCGAGTTCGCGCAGCACGGCAAGGAGTCGGTGTTGGTGAAACACGTGATGTCGCACACCGCCGGGCTACCCGGCTTCGTCCCTCCAGTAACAGCTGCACAGATCTACGACGTCGATGCCATCGCGGCACAGCTCGCGGGCCAGGAACTCTGGTGGGAGCCGGGAACCCAGTCGGGCTACCACGCACTGACCCAGGGAAATCTCGAAGGAGAGATTCTCTACCGGATCACGGGAACTCGTATGGCCGAATGGTTCCAGAGGGAGATCGCCGACCCGCTCGGAGCGGACTTTCACATGAGCCTCCCGGCCAGCGAAGATGCTCGCGTTGCAGAGTTGATTCCGCCAGCGGTCAACCCAACGACAGCCGACAGCCCAGTGGCTGAACTCGTGATCAACGATGTAGCGATCAGCATGGACTCGATCGCTGGACGCACACTCACCAGTGCGATGCTCGACGCCACGGAGCCGCAGACTCGGGAGTGGCGCGCCGCTGAAATCCCGGCGGCCGGTGGCATCGGCAACGCCCGATCGATCGCCAGAATTCACTCAATGCTCGCGTGTGGCGGCGAAGTCGACGGCGTCCGGATCATGTCTGAGGCCGGCGCTCGCCGAGGCCTAGAAGTGCAAATCGACAACCTGGACCAGGTGTTGATGACGCACATGCGTCACGGCATCGGATTCGCTCGCGAACTCGATGGATGGGTGACAAGTCCCAACGAGAACACCATGTTCTGGGGCGGTTGGGGCGGCAGCGTCGCCATCGTCGACTTCGATGCGCGGGCGTCGATTTCGTACGTCATGAACCGGATGGATGACCAGCTCACCGGTGATCAGCGCAACCAACGCATCTCGGCAGCCGCCTACGCCGCTCTCGGCTGACCACAACCCGCATCACGAAACGACAGGGAGCAACATCATGTCCACGCAGGTGAAAACCTCATCAGGCATCGTCCAAGGGACCGAATCCAACGGCGTCCATGCGTTCAAGGGAATTCCGTACGCCGCAACACCTTCTGGCGACCTTCGATTGCGGCCACCGACCCGCCCGGCACCCTGGGATGGCGTGCGCGACGCGACGAACTACGGCCTGACCGCGATCCAACAACCGATGGCTGGCATTTTCGGTGAACTGGGCACCCCGCAGAGCCCTGCCGGCGATGATTGCCTCAACCTCAACGTTTGGACTCCCGACCCCGGAGCGTCAGGTCTGCCGGTCCTCGTCTGGATTCACGGTGGTGCGTTCTACGCCGGCAGTGGCGTTGATGACGTCTACAACGGCAGTGCGTTCGCCCAAGACGGAATTGTTTGTGTCTCGATCAACTACCGCCTGGGGGTCCAGGGCTTTTGGCATCTCGGCGAACACTTCGCGGAGCTGGCCGAGTCGGGCAACATCGGCATGCACGACCAGATCGCGTCGCTGAAGTGGGTCCAGGAGAACATCGCCGCGTTCGGCGGCGATCCGGGCCAGGTCACGATCGCCGGCGAGTCTGCCGGCGGGATGAGCGTCACCACCCTGATGGCGATGCCCGCAGCGAAGGGTCTTTTCCGCCGTGCGATTCCGCAGAGTGGAGCTGGGCACAACGGCATCAGCGCGGACACCGCAACGATGATCGGTGGCCACCTGCTCGACATGCTTGGTGTGGCCCCGGGAGACCTCGAATCACTGATGCGTGTACCCAGTGACATCATGTTGTCGACCCAGGTCAAGGTCAGCGATGAGCTCACCGAGACTCGAGATCCCTCACGATTCGGTGAGGCCGCAGCATCAGCGATGGCATTCCAGCCGACGTACGGC
>NZ_JBDNIJ010000204.1:0-4600 GCF_041688325.1 Ilumatobacter sp. | reverse complement strand
GCGAGTCGGAGCGCGAGTCGGAGCGCGAGTCGGAATAGGTCAAACGACGACGAAGGTCCAGCTGTACGACTTGGCGTTCTCTCGACCCTCGTCGAGCCGCCAATACACGACGCGGACCGTGTGGCGACCTTGCGTCAACTTGGTGATCGCCGCATTCTCGTTCGGGACGAACGAGATCACTGCGTTGCCGGGGTCAAAGATGGCTGTCGGTGGCAACGCGAGCTGCTCGCCAGGTTGGGCTTCGAGCCGTCCGATATTCGTTGTTTCGAGCTCGATGTCGTCGACGATGAGCACCGCTTCGTAGCCGAACTCGAAGTCGACAGCGATGCGCTCCTGCTGCAGGACCTGCACGGCGTTCTCGACGGGTGAGATCGATTCGATGGCGAGAGGCCGCTCGATACCTTCGTCGCCGGTGATTGCGGTGAAGAACCCCCAAACAATGAGCGCAAAGCCAGCTGCGATAACAAAGCTTGCGATCAGCAGGCCCCGGTCAGGGCGCCGACGCCGCGGCGCCGCGCTCGCCTGCTCGATCTCGCTGGTCGGCGGTAGATCGTCGGCCTGAGCAGCATCGGTTGTGTCGATGTCGGTCACCTCGTCAGTATGCCGGACCAAAGCGCCCAGACGGCGGTGACAGCTGGTGCAAGGTGCCTGGCGCCACTCGGTCAAGCTGAAGCGGTAGATTTTGCCCGCTATGGCTGGCAACGATTTCGATGCAAATGAGGCTGTCGACAACAGCGGGCTGACAGGTGGCGTCCTCGTGGGCCGCGTGCTCGCAGACCGGTACCGCATTGCCGAGGTCGTCTCGGCTGGAGCGAACACGATTATCGCGAACGCGTTCGACAGCGAAGCCAATCAGCCTGTCACCTTCAAGATCGTGCGCCCAGAACTAGCAGGCTCCGAAGAATTCCGCCGAGATTTCCGCAAGCAGGCCGAACTCGCCACTGCACTGAGTCATCCGAACATCGCCCAGGTCCTCGATTGGGGCGACGTCGATATCGATGGCGAATCGGCGCTCTTCTGGGTAGTCGAGTATCTGAGCGGTGGCAGCCTGCGTGATCTGTTCGACCGAGGTCGGCTCCTCGAGCCGTCGCAGGCGCTTGTGGTCGGCCTCGAAGCCTGCCGAGCACTTGACGCAGGGCACCAGCGCGGGATTGCCCACACCGAGGTGACCCCATCGAAGCTGGTGTTCGGCGAAGACCGCCGCGTCCGAATCGTCGACTTTGGTCTGGCAGAGCTGATCGGGCGCAGCGCCTGGGACGAACCGGCCACGGTCGCAACGCACGTTGCTCGTTACGCCTCGCCTGAGCAGGCACTCCGCGTCGACGTTGGTCCGAAAACTGATGTGTACTCACTCGCCCTGTCGCTCCTCGAAGCCGTGACCGGTGCAGTTCCGTTCTCGGGCGATTCAACAGTGGCGACGCTGGCCGCCCGAGTTGGCAAGCTGATGCCGGTGTCCGCCGACCTCGGCTCGCTCGCCGCAGTGCTCGAACGTGCGGGGCGTCCCGAAGCAGATGATCGTTTCTCGGCAGTCGAATTTGGTCGGGGCCTGGTCGCGGCTGCCGAGACGCTGCCCCGGCCCGAGCCGATTCCGATCGTCGCGGCCACACTCTTCGACACGTCCAAAATGCGCCGGCCGACCGATCCGACGGGCGGAATTGAACGCCCTGCTTTGGCGCAGCTCGACGACACCGACACCGACACCGACACCGACACCGACACCGACACCGACACCGACACCGACATCGGCGTGGGCGATGACGACGCAGGTGGATCGGTGGCTGCTGCTGATGCTGCTGCTCTCGCTGCTGCTCTCGCGGTCGCTGCACTATCGCAAACGGACCATCTGACTGCCGATGACGCGTTGATCATTCTGCCTGACATTGCTGACCTTCCAGCCGTTTCAGTTGAGAGTGGGTTCGACCGCGCAGCGTCGGTTGCCGATGCAGCGGCGCAGATCGCTGCGAACACGCGGGTCACGCCGGCCACCGAACAGATGCCGATTACTCAGTTTGCAGGCGCTCCGGCGGCAGCAACCCTGTACGACGACGAGCGGCCGAGACGGCGAGTTGGTGCCATCGTGACGTTGTCGCTGTTCATCCTCGCCGGGCTCGCGGCGGTTGCCTTCGCGTCGTTCTTTCTTCTCCGAACCAAGTCCTTCGAAGTTCCCGAACTCTCTGGTGTTGATGAAGCGGTCGCGCTGAACGAGATTGCTGGCAACGACTGGCTGGTCTTTACTGAGCTTGAGCGCAGCGATGAAGAGCCCGATGCGGGCCAAGTGATTCGAACGTTCCCCGCAGCGGGCGCGGTCTTGGAAGAAGGTGACGAATTCCGCATCTACGTCAGTGAAGGGCCGCTCTTCCGCGTGCTCCCTGAGCTCGCCGAACTGTCGATCGCTGACGCCCAGGCGCTGCTTGAATCAATTCAGCTCACGAGCTTTGCCGATACTGAGGTCTTCGACGAAACACGCGCCATCGGTACGGTGCTGGGATGGCGGGTCGTTGGCGCCGGAACGAGTCTCGCCGGTGACCAGGTACTGCCTGGCACGAGCATTGCGCTCACGACATCAAAAGGTCCGGCACCGCGCGCTGTACCGAATGTCGTTGGCTTGACGCTGGAAGACGCACAGGTTGCAGCAGCGGCGGTCCAGCTCAGCGTGGTGGCTGGAGAGGACGTGTTCAGCAACGACGTACCCGTCGGCATCATTGTCAGCCAAGACGCAGCAGCCGACAGTGAATTGCCTCGTGATGGATCGTTCGCCGTGGTGCGCTCGAAGGGTCTTGACCTCATTGCACTGCCCGAATTGGAAGGCCTGTCGTTCACCGTTGCACAGAACGCACTCCTCGACGCAGGATTCACCATCGGCAGCTTGCTCGGGACGACCGAAGGCGCATTTGAGTCGATCAGCATCTCGGTTGAGCCTGTTGGTGACCTGTACCCGCGGGGCACCGCGGTCGATCTGATTTTCCTGTAGGCCAAGCGAACACCCCGCACCAAGTACGGCCGATGCCGCTCCAATCGGCGCGCTCTGCAGGTGAAGTGGTCGATTTGCTGCGGGGTACCGTTTCGTCTCATTGGGGCCAGAATCACTAGATTCGCTGGTGTTGTCCGGCGTTGGTGCCGGGCCAAAAGACAGTGGGAGATTCAATGACTTCGCTCGACGGACGTGTGGTGATCGTTACTGGTGCTGGTCGTGGGATCGGGCGAGAACATGCGCTGTTCTTCGCCCAAGAGGGCGCCCACCTCATCGTCAATGATCACGGTGGTGCAAACGATGGGTCGGGCGGCGACACGACGCCTGCCGAGGAAGTTGCAGCCGAAGTTCGAGCACTTGGCGGTCAAGCGATTGCGAACACCGACGACGTGTCGAGCTGGTCGGGCGCCGAGCAGATGGTCGCATCAGCAATCGAAGTCTTCGGCGATCTGGACGTCGTTGTCAACAACGCTGGCATCTTGCGTGATCGCACGCTGGCCAACATGACTGAACAAGAGTGGGACTCCGTGATTGCGGTCCACCTCAAAGGGCATTTCGCGCCAACCCGCCACGCCGCTGCCTACTGGCGCGACGAGCACAAGGCCGGGCGTGGCAAGCGTCGCAACTTGGTCCACACATCGAGCACGTCAGGGCTGTTCTCCAACCCCGGGCAAGCCAATTACGGCGCTGCCAAGTCGGGTATTGCCACGATGAGCCAGATCGCTGCGAAAGAGCTGCAGCGCTACGACGTCGTCAGTAACTGCATTGCACCGGGGGCACGTACTCGCCTCACGCTGGCAACACCGGGCCTCGAGGACATCATGGCGGCACCGGAGGCTGGTTTCGACAACTGGAACCCGGCGAACGTCTCGCCCCTGGTGGCCTACCTGAGCACGGAAAGTTGCCCATTCACCGGGGAGACCTTCTACGTGAAAGGCGGAGTCGTGAAGCGTGTGAAGTCGTGGGAGATGGCTGACCGGATCGAGAAGTCCGGCGCCTGGACTGTCGAGGAACTGGCCGACGCGATGGCACCGATGGCGCAGACACCGCCCGTCGTTGCCGATATGAACTGACAGCCGACTTCGGCGGCAGCCGCTATTCGGCTGCGGGGGCTGGATCAGTGATGTTGGCGATTTCCTGAGTGATCTTCTCGGAGAAGTCGTTCGCCGGGATGGCGGTTTGCATCGCCATCATCTTCATCATGTCGCCTTGGACCTTGATTTTTCCGGCCATGAAGGCCTGCATGGCAACGGTCTGATTCTGCTCGACGAACAACGCCAGGGCGGTTGCGTAGTCGGTGCTGACGGTGGCGTCGGGCTCGTCGAGTGCGCCGAGCTCAAGCTGCAGCGCACCGGTCGAGGTATCGAAGTACGCATCGACCTGGCCGTCGCCGAAGGGCACCTCGATGATCGACAGGTTGATCTTGATGCTGACGGTCACCTCGGGGACCTCATCGGCGTACTTCTCACGAATCGCTCGTGCCGCCGTCATCCAGTCTTCGCTCAAGAACGCATGGGTCATAGACAACACGATACCTGTGACCTGCGCGCAGGGAGAAACGCAGGACGACAGGCCAAATGCGCCATACTGCGACAGTGATGCGACGAGTGATTTTGGTCATGGCTGCAG
>NZ_JBDNIJ010000203.1:0-2916 GCF_041688325.1 Ilumatobacter sp. | reverse complement strand
TCGTTGGTTTATGGAGCCCATTCATCGCGCTTGCAGCGTTGTCGGTGTGGACGCCGACGAAGCTGTTGCGACGTGCCGGATGGATCTCAGTTGCATGCTCCACCATTGGTGTCATCGCAGGCCCCGAACACACCATGGCGCAACGCTCGCTCATGTCGTCGTTGGTTCTGCTCGGCTTGGTGATCGCCACCCGCCCGGATCACCAAGCCTCGACGCGTTCGATAGCGCCACGTCTCGGCGCGCCGATGCTGGGTGTCGTCATCGGCGCCGCTCTCGCCATTCGAATCAACGTGAAATTCGACTATCTCACTGGCCGTGGAGCCGTGGTTCTCTGGGAAGCTCTCCCGCACCTGCCTGGGTTCGCTGTGCCCGTCGTCGTTGCGGCGTCGTTGGCGGCGTTCGTTGCGTGTCTCTTGCGGCCGTCATGGACGATCACTCTCGGCCTGCTCTTCGTCCCGGTCGGCACCATCGGCTTCATGCTGTCAAGCAATGCGTTCTTCTTCACCGCCAAAGCCGAACTGATCGTCGGCGCCCTCCTCGCCTGCATGACTGCATTGGTGCTGACAACCGGTGGAATCGCAGCCACGACTCGACCGTCCAAGAACCGCGCCTGAGCTGACACAGCACGAAAACCAGGCACCCTTCCGGCCGCCCGACAGACAGGAACCCCACATAGCGGCCGATCCAATCCGGATCGGCGAACGCACCCACGATGCGGGCGATCGGGCAGCCATCCGCACGATATTCAGCGGACGATCGAGCACCGACGTGCCGATCTCGCTCGGGTTGGTCGTCAATAGGGTCGGACGTTCTGATCGGGGACGCTGACAGCGATCGTCTTCACCGGGGGCATGCAAGGGTGTCTTGATGAATCCGATCGCGGCCGAGGCCCTGCAAACTCGCCGACTGGTCCTGGAGCCACTCCGAATCGAGCACGCCGATGAGATGGTGACCGTGCTCGCAGACCATGGCCTCTACGAATTCACCGGCGGTGAGCCACCGACAGTCGAGGGGCTCGTCACGAGGTACCGAGCGCAAGTCGCCGGCTCAGGTCACGACGGAGAACAGTGGCTCAACTGGATCGCCCGGAGAAGCGACACGGCCGAGGTGATGGGCTTTGTTCAGGCTACCGTCTCCGGTGACTCATCGGACATTGCGTGGCTGGTCGGAGTAGATCACCAAGGGCAGGGCCTTGCGGCCGAGGCTGTCAACGCGATGATCGCCGAACTGGCCCACCGAGGCATTCGAGGTTTCATCGCACACATCCACCCCGACCACATCGCGTCGCATCGGGTTGCCGCTTCTGTTGGCTTGGCACGGACGGGGGCGGTCGATGACGACGGCGAGGAGTTCTGGGCCAGTTCGACCAGTCCCTCGTGACGACCCGTCGATGAGCTGGCGATATCGAGCGCCAAGCCGCTCGCGGACGTGCCGTTCTGATCGGTCACCGGCCGTCTGTGGCTCCGTTGTTATGAGCTGTGAACCGAAGAGTCGAGGACGCAGCGAACCCAAGGATTGGAGCGTCGTACGCCGTCGCTGTCGCTGTCGCCGACGCTGTCGCCGATCACCGACTCAACGGTGCGAATGTGATTTCAGTCGTCTGCTCTGCTGGCGCGGTGTACCGGCCGGCTGTTCGCAGCCGAGACTTCGTGTCACAAGAGACTGGTCTCCAACACCTCGGTGCTCGACTCGTTGCAAGCGTCGTCGTGGATGTCGAGTGCTATGTCTTCGTCGTCCATGATTGATGTCGTGAACCAGGAACCCGCAGCGCTCGGTCGACGTCAAACCCACATGGTCATACGTCGCACTCTTGCCGTTGTCATCTTTGCCGGTCTGGGCGCTCTCGCCGCATGCGGCTCCGACGACCAGGCTGAGCTATTGCCGGGCGAAGCGGACGGCCTCGAGGCCTCCAGTTCAGCGGTTCCAGATATCCCGTACTTCGACTCCGACCTCGCAGGGCTCTGCGAATCAATGGAGGCATCGTTTGCAGAAGACGAGCCCTCCCCGTTCCTCACGCCAGATGCAGCACTGGCGAACCTTGCTACTCAGAGCACTGGGCTGGAAGGACTGCAACTCAGTGACGGGAAGATCCTCTTCGACGGTGAGAGCGTCGGTTCGTACCAACTGATTGATCGCCCGGAGGGCACCTTCGATGTCGAAAGCGCCCAATGGTGCTACGCCGACCCCATCGCCTCGGACCCCCCACTGGCGAACGCCGACGAAGCCGTCAGCGCCGCGGTAGCCACCCGGTTGTTCGACGACAACAGCTTCGGCGGCCAAGACGTCTTTGACCGGATCAATATCATCAACAACTTCGGCACGAACCGAGACGGATTCGTCGTCTCCGACCCCGACAGTCCGATCCCGCAATCGACGAAAACCGCCGTCGAGGCAGCGCTCCGACCAATGCCGGTCACCTGGATCACCGATGCCAGCAGCGTCATCGTCGATGAGAGTTCCGACTACACCGAGGTCGGCGCCGTGCTCTCCATTGCGACTCCGATCGTCGAAGGCGACACCGCCGAGATCACCACAAGCCTTTGGTGCGGCGGCACGTGTGGGATCGGTGGAACGCACGAAGTCCGACAAGACGGCGCCGGCTGGGCCGTGGTGGGAACGGTTGGACCGCAGTGGATCTCATGACTGATCCACTGCGCTGCGTGCGGACCTGACGAGTCTCGACACGAGACCAAACGGACCTTGGCATGCCTCACCTGAGACGTTTCATGGCTGTCGCCATGAGCGCACATTCTGGGCGGGTACCCGAGCGCATCCGTGCCGATATCGGTCGGGTCGCCGGGTGGTGGCGCCGTGTTGTTACGAGCGGGTAAGGCTGACGCCGATCAGCAACTTTGGACCTCGACGACCGTGCTGTCGGCTTCGATCTTGAAGTACAGCGAGCGGCTCGAAACGAGG
>NZ_JBDNIJ010000202.1:0-2808 GCF_041688325.1 Ilumatobacter sp. | reverse complement strand
CGCGCACACGGCGGAGGCGCCCGGCGACATCACGAGTTGCGCGACGCTCGCGGGCCAAACGGTCTTCGATGGCCATCGTTACCGCGTCGGTCAGCGACTCGCCGGTCACTGTTGCCAGTTCGCGAGCAAGCCGATCCGCCTTGTCACTCTTAATACTGAGGGCCACAGCGCCATTCTACCTGATCGTCTGGAAAGGTAGAACAACCAGATCGGGCCAACGCTCGCGTCAGGCGAGATCGCGTCAGGCGGGCACGTGTGCGCCGAAGAAGCCGCGTAGGGCAGTGGCCATGATTTTGCGTGTTGCCGCCGGCGTGATCAGCACGTCGACCGCGCCTGTGGAGGTATGCGTGTGTCCCTCGGCCTGCAGATGCTCGACCGGGACGCCGGCCGCGGCCAGCGCCGCGGCATATGCGTCGCCCTCGTCGCGCAACGGATCAAATTCGCAGGTGACGATCATGGTCGGCGGAAGGTCGGCCAGCGAGCTGGCACGCAGCGGTGACGCCTTGGGGTCGCTGCGCTGTTCGGGGTCGCAATAGTGATCCCAGAACCACGTCATCAACGACGTGGTCAGTACGTACCCCTCGCCGTTGTCGATGTACGACGGCCGCGTCAGATCGCAATCGGTTGCCGGGTTCAACAACAGCTGACCAACGATTGCGGGGCCACCCGCATCGCGCGCCTGCTGGCATGCGACGGCAGCGACATTGGCACCGGCGCTCCAACCCGCAACGGCGAGTTGGCTGGCGCGCACACCCAACTCGTCGGCGTGTGCAGCGACCCACTGCACCGCCGCGAACCCGTCGTCGGCCGCAGCAGGGAAACGTGCTTCAGGGGCATGGCGATAGTTGACCGAGATGATCGCCGCGTCGGAACGCGCGCACAGGTCGCGGCACAGCGGATCGTCCGAGGTGTGGCTGCCGAGCACCCAGCCACCGCCGTGGAAGTAGACGACCACCGGATGTGGCCCGGGCGAAGCCGGCCGATACAGCCGGTACTCCAACTCTCCGTCGGCACCCTGGAGCACGCCGTCGACGATTTCGCCGACATCGGGCCCCGGAGGCCGCAGACCTGCCGACATCTCCATGAACGCACGCGCATCGTCAACCGAGAGTGACTCAAGCGCCGGCAGGTCCATCTCGGCCATTGCTGCCAACATTGCCGCGACGTCGGGCTGCACCGCACGGATCACACCGTCGTTCGTGGTGACACCAGTCGGGCCAGCGAGCGTGAAGCCGAAGTAGCCGCGCTCGACGACTTCGTCGCACACCGTGCGGTATGCGCCCACGCCGCCTGGGTAGGGCAGGAACACCGACGGTTTGCCGGGCACGTTCGCGCCCATGTACCAACTGTTTGCAGTGGGAAACAGCGTCATGTTTGCAATGTCGTTCGAGTGTTGGACCCACTTGCGCTGAGCGAGCGCCGTTGGCTCGATCGTGTCCACCTGATCGGTCCGCATATGGTCGACGAGGTCAGAGATCCAGTCGACGTGCTGTTCGATCGACACCATCATGTTCGACAGCACCGACGGGCTGCCGGGCCCGGTGATCATGTACAAGTTTGGAAAGCCGACCGTCATCAATCCGAGATAGGTCATTGGACCATCAGCCCATGCATCGCGTAGAGCGACGCCATCGCGACCCGTGATGTTGGCCCCGACGATCGCGCCAGTCATCGCGTCGAAGCCCGTGGCGAACACGATTGCATCGAACTCCATCGACTCGCCAGTGACGTCGATACCGGCCTCGGTGATCGACTCAATCGGTGTGTGCAACAGGTTGACCAGTCGCACGTTCGGCCGGTTGTAGGTGGCGTAGTAGTTCGTGTCGAGACACGTGCGCTTCGTGGCGAAGTAGTGGTTCGTCGGGCACAAGGCCTCGGCAACCTCAGGGTCGTCGACGATCCCGCGAATCTTGTCGTGAATGAACCGACGCATCGTGTCGTTCGCCTCGGCGCTGATGGCCAAGTCGGTGAACGGCGACAGCCGGCCCAGCTCGCCGCGCTGCCACGACTGCTCATAGGCAGCATCGCGTTCCGCATCGCCTACTTCGAGTGCACTCAGTTCGGCGATGGGAACGAATGGCACACCGATCTGTGAGTGGCGTGCATCTTCCCGGTAGGCCACAGGGTCGTTGCGGTACTCGACCAGCCGCTCATCGGCGATCGGCCCGTGATGCGCGGGCATCGAGAAGTTCGGCGTCCTCTGGAACACGGTGAGCTGTGTGGCCTGCTCGGCGATGATCGGGATCGACTGGATGCCCGATGACCCGGTGCCGATCACGGCGACCCGCATGCCGGTGAAGTCGACACCCTCGTGGGGCCATGCGCCGGTCGAGTAGGTGGCACCCTCGAAACGTCCGTTGCCCGGCACGTCGGGAACCTTCGGCACCGACAGGCAGCCGGTGGCCATCACGTAGTGCTGCGCGACGACATCGCCGCCCGTAGTACTGACCGTCCACCGCTTCGTTGACTCGCCCCACGAGGCCTCCGTTACCCGGGTTTCGAAACGGATGTCGCGCCGCAGGTCGTGCTTATCGGCAACAAAGTTCGCATAACGCAAGATCTCGGGCTGGGTGGCGTACCGCTCCGACCACACCCACTCGGACTGCAACTCGGGGTCCCAGCTGTATGAATAGTCGACCGTGAGGATGTCGCAACGCGCCCCCGGATACCGGTTCCAATACCACGTGCCCCCAACACCGTCGCCGGCCTCAAGAACGACCGCGCTGAACCCGGCATCGCGCATGCGTTTCAGCTGGTACATCCCGGCGAACCCCGCGCCGACGATCACCACATCGACAGACGTCGAAT
>NZ_JBDNIJ010000201.1:0-7904 GCF_041688325.1 Ilumatobacter sp. | reverse complement strand
CCCTTGTGGGTCTTGGACCGATCGGGGTCGGTGCGAGCAAGCAGGGTGAGTGCGTCGGCGCGGGCGCCGAATGTGCACCACGTCTTGACGCCGTTGATGACCCAGCCAGCTTCGCCGTTCGGGCCGTCGGCGCGTGTGGCCGTGACCTTGATGCCAGCGACGTCGGAGCCGTAGTCGGGCTCGGTGACTGCAACTGCGGGCATCACGTCGGCGGTTGCGAGAAGCGGCAGCCACTTTTTCTTCTGCTCTTCCGTGCCGCCCTTGACGAGCGCTCGGGTGAGGATTTCGGGGCGGGTGATCAGCGAGCCGCCAATACCCAGGCTGGCCTTCGACAGAGCCTCGGTGGCTGCGACCATGGCGATGTATTCCTCGTCGCCGCCTTCGGAGTAGCCGCCGTATTCGGACGGGACGCTGAGGCCAAAGGCGCCCAACTCGGCCATCCCGGTGATGATCTCTTCAGGCACGTCGGCGTTGGTGCGATGCACGTGCTCGGCGTGTGGGGCAATGACGTTTTGGGCGAAGGCATCAAACGTGTCGGCGACCATCTCCATGTCGCTCGACAGATGGAGCGGTCCTGGTTGGTCGGCCAGTGACGCGAGGAACTCCGCCGCCCGGAACTGCGTCATGAAGGCATGCGCATTGGCAAGGGGGTCTCGTTCGACGCCCCAGTCGTCTTCGCGGCCCAGGACTTTGCTGGCCACGTCGTGCAACATGTCGGCGGTGTAGGCGCAACAGATCTTTGCTTCGACCTCGCCCTTATTGCCGTAGTCGATCAGCGACTTCGCCGTCGCCACAGCGGATGCGGCGTGCGCAATCTCGTAGGCGAGCACCTGGTGCACGTCTGGGCCACCTTCGAGCGAGGCGAGTCGTCGAACCGCCTTGCCGACCACGCGATCGGCGAGGTCAATGGCATCAGCGCACGCGGGCAGGTCAGGAGCAGCAATTCCCATGAGGATCGAGAGTACCCGTGGGTAACAGAGTCGTTCACAATCGTCCGGCCGTGCCAACCTGTGACTCGTGTCAACCATCTGTGTGTACTGCGGGTCGAGTAGCGGAACTGACGGGGCGTTCGCCCTGATGGCTGAAGCGCTGGGAACTGCCATTGTCGAGGCGGGGCACCGTCTGGTGTACGGCGGCGGCGACGTCGGACTTATGGGCATTGTTGCCGATGCTGTTCTTGCTGCCGGAGGAGATGTGATTGGCGTGATCACTGAGCAACTGTTGGCACTCGAAGTCGGGCACGATGGGCTCACGGAGTTGGAAGTGTTGCCGAATATGCACTCGCGTAAGGCGCGCATGGCAGAGCTCGCTGACGGCATCGTGGTCCTCCCGGGCGGATTCGGAACGTATGAGGAAGCGTTCGAGGTGCTCACGTGGAATCAGCTCGGCATCATCAGTTCGCCGGTCGTCTTCCTCGACGTCACGTTGGGTGATGCTGAGCAGAGCTTCTATGACCCGTTATTCGACTTCATCGACGGGGCAACGGCAGCGGGGTTCATGAAGCCGCAGCACGGCGTCCTTGCACAACGTGCCGTGACGCCTGCCGAGGCGGTATCGATTGCGGCCGGACCAGCGCCGGAGTTCACTCGGAAATGGGTCGGCTGACCAGCGCACCGCATGAATGCAAAGCCAGCGAAGCCACGATTATCGTTCCCCCATGGCTCGAACCGTTGCGCTGGGCGCACTCGTCTCCATCACGTTGATCGCTGCTGCATGCACGTCCGTAGGCGGTGAGGTCTCGACCGAGCGATCCGAAGTCAACACCGGAACTGATGACAGCATCGGAACTGTCGGCGGCTCGATTGTCGCGCCGTTGGCGTGGGAACCGTGTGAGGACGCCGGGAACGCTGCGGTCGAACTCGACTGCGCAAGGCTCGTGGTCCCGCTTGACTACGCCGTACCCGACGGCGAGCAGATCGAGATCGCCGTTGCGCGTTCAGCTGCGATCGGAGCGGCCAACGACCGCATTGGTTCGCTCGTCTTCAACCCTGGCGGTCCTGGAGGTTCTGGCATCGAGTCGCTCGGTTTTATCCCGCTGACGATGTCGAGCGACATTCTCGAACGCTTCGACCTCGTGAGCTTCGACCCGCGCGGCGTTGGGGCATCGACGGCCCTCGACTGCGCAACGGACCTTGACGACGAGGTCGCGCTGCTGGCCGGAGGCGACGACGCCGGTTGGGCTGCCCTGTTGGCCGATGGCGAGACGCAACTCGAATCATGCGACGCGGCAACACTCGACCTGGCACCGTTCGTTGGCACCAACAACGCCGCCCGCGACATGGATCGACTGCGAGTTGCCCTCGGCGACGACGGGTTGACGTACGTGGGCTATTCGTACGGCACGCGGCTCGGCGCGACCTATGCCGAATTATTTCCGAACAATGTCCGTGCGCTCGTGCTCGACGCTGGGGTCAAGCCGACGTCTGACTCTGGCGAACTCGACAAGGAGCAGGGCGTTGGCTTTGACCGGGCGCTGGAAAACTTCGCCGCTGCGTGCGACGCCGACTCGGACTGCCTGCTCAACGATGTTGGCCCGACCCTTGATGTGATCGCCGGTCTCGAAGCTGAGATCGCCGAACTCGGGTCGTTCCCGACCGACGATCCGGACCGTGTGCTGACCCCAGGGGAATTGAGCCTCGGGATTGCCGCAGCGCTCTACAGCAAGGAGTCGTGGCCGTTCCTGGCCTCGGCACTCTTCGCTGCCGAGGCCGAGCAAGACGGGACGCTGCTGCAAGTGCTGGGAGATTCGCTCGTCGGCAGGCAACTCGACGGGACGTACGACAATTCGAACGTGGCGAACGGCTTTATCAACTGCGCCGACGATCCGGGCCGTCCGACTGCTGACGACCAACGTGCTGCTGCCGACGCTGCTGCTGATCTGTCGACGTACTTTGCCGATTTCCTGCGGGCCTCAACAGGTTGCATCGGGATCACACCAGCGGTTGATCCGCTCGTGATCGGCCCAGCAGCGGGTGCCGCGCCGATCGTGGTGATTGGCAACTCCGGCGACCCGGCCACCCCATATGAGTGGTCGGTGGAGCTCGCAAATTCCCTCGACTCGGCCGTGCTCTACACCGTCGAAGCTGAGGGCCACACGGCATACGGCTCGGTTGACTGTGTGCAGGCCGAGATCGACGACTACATCATCGAGTTGGTCGTGCCGGCTGAGGGGGCATCGTGCTCAGATAATGCGAGCGCCGACTTCTTCGTGCCAGAGCAAGAGTCTGACATCGGCCAGATTTTGGCGTTCTTCGACTGCGCGCGTGATGAGGGCGCCGAGATCCCGGACCTTTCCGAGGCTGACGTCTTGGCGGATCCGACGCTCGACACTGTCTTCGGCGACATCGATCTGACCGATCCGAGCCTGCAAGAAGCGTTCCTGGCCTGCTCAGCGCTCCTGCCGGAGCTGTAGTCGCCCGCTGTAGTCGCCGGTTGTCCACAGCGGAGTGGGGAAGTCCACAGGCTGTCCACATGCTTCCCACATGGTCAGCCACATCAAACCCACACGGTTTCCCGTCTTGTTGCTCACAGGCAATCTGACGCACAGTGGAAGCCATGGCCAGCCCACTGCTCTCCAGAGCCCGAATCGAGCGTGCTTCGCACAACCGTGGGCATCGCTCGACGTTGCGACAACTCGATCGACGGTGGCTTGAACGCGGAGGGTGGCGGACCACGTTGGAGTTCCGGGAGAATCACATCCGCTCGAGAGAGGGCCAATTGCTTGGAACAGAGTCGATGTGGGTGGCCGAAGCCGAGTTCGAGGGCCGAGTGATTGCCGCGATCGAACGTTCCGAATCCCGTGCATGGTCGCGACTGGTGAGCATCGCGAGCGTCTGAGCAGGGGCTTCGCGAAGGTGCCACGAAAACACAGATGTTTTCACTCGCTACCGTTGACAGTTGCGTAGTTTCACTGATGTAATTACGGACTCGGCAACACGACATGTGGTGTCCGAGTGGCTCTTTCGAAACGTTGAGCCACGACATCTGGTGCTTCCAGTAATACGGAGGGTGAGGGCCAACGACGACAAATTGGCCGTGAAATACGCAAGAAACACACACCGAACACACCGAACACGATGAGCACAATGAGCACACCGAACACAATGAGCACACAGAACACGACAGAACACGACAGACGCAGCCGACGACAATGATGAGATGGAGTGACCGGTGACACTGATTGACGGCAATGTTGGGACCCAGGCAACTACAGATGACACCGGCGAGCTGAGAGCACCGACCTTGACCGACGTTGCGATGTCGGCTCCGGTGGTGCAGGCGGGCGCAGGTGGCGCTGCTGCTGGTGGCGGAATGCGTGTGATGAAGCGCAACGGCCAGCTTGAAGCGGTCGACCTGAACAAGATTGTCCACGCCATTGCCCGGGCGTCTGAAGGGTTGCTCGGTGTCGATCCAATGCGTGTTGCCACTCGGACGATCTCGGCACTCGCCGACGGCGCAACCACAAACGAGCTCGACAACCTGTCAATCCGTACTGCGGCAGGCCTGATCGTCGAAGAGCCCAACTACTCCAAGTTGGCCGCACGCCTCTTGGCGACGGTCGTCGACAAAGAAGTCCGCAACCAAAACATCCCGTGGTTCTCTGAGTCGATCAAGGTCGCTCACGAGCAGGGCATTGTCTCGGACGAGGTGCGCGCATTTGTCGATGCCAACGCTCCTGAACTCAACGCTGCGATCAACTCTGACCGTGACCGGTTGTTCGAGTTCTTCGGCCTCCGCACGGTCTATGACCGGTATCTGCTCCGTCACCCCGAGCGCCGTGATGTCATCGAGACGCCGCAGTACTTCATGCTCCGTGTGGCCTGCGGTCTCGTTGCCGGTGACGCCAAGAGCGGCGAACTGACCGGCGGCGTCGATGCTGCGGTCAAGTTCTACGACCTGATGTCGTCGCTGGCCTACCTGCCGTCGAGCCCGACGCTGTTCAACTCGGGCACCACGCACAGCCAAATGTCGAGCTGCTACCTGCTCGACTCGCCCGAAGACAGCCTCGAGGGCATCTACAAGCGCTACACCGACATCGCCAAGCTCTCGAAGTTTGCCGGTGGTATCGGCGTCGCATGGCACCGGGTGCGTGCAAAGAACAGCCTCATCCAGGGCACCAACGGCCTGTCCAACGGCATCGTCCCGTGGCTTCGGACCCTCGACTCGTCGGTCGCTGCGGTCAATCAGGGTGGCCGCCGTAAGGGCGCCGCCTGTGTGTATCTCGAGTCCTGGCATGCCGACGTCGAGGACTTCCTCGAGTTGCGTGACAACACCGGCGACCACGCTCGCCGTACGCACAACCTGAACATCGCCAACTGGGTTCCCGACCTCTTCATGGAGCGTGTCGAAAAAGACTGGCAGTGGAGCCTCTTTGATCCAAAGAAGGTCCCGAACCTGACCGACAAGTTCGGCGAAGACTTTGAGCGGGCGTACACCGCTGCTGAAGAAGCTGGCCTCTTCGAAAAGCAGATCTCCGCCCGCTCGCTTTACACAAAGATGATGCGCACGCTCGCTCAGACCGGCAACGGCTGGATGACGTTCAAGGATGCTTCCAACGAGAAGTGCAACCAGACCGGTGCGCTCAACGACGACGGCTCGCCGCGTGTTGTGCACCTGTCCAACCTGTGCACCGAAATCCTCGAGGTCACCGACCAAGACAACACCGCGGTGTGCAACCTCGGTTCACTGAACTTGGGCAGCTTCGTCGGCACCGGCCCCAACGGTGGCGACGAGTTCGACTTCGAGCGCCTCGGCCAAGTCGTCCGCCAGGTCGTCCCGTTCCTCGACCGTGTCATCGACATCAACTACTACCCGACGCCGGAAGCCGAATACTCGAATAACAAGTGGCGTCCGGTCGGCCTCGGCATGATGGGCTTGCAAGACGTCTTCTTCAAGAAGGGTCTGCCGTTCGATTCGCCCGAGGCGAAGGAACTCAGCAAGCGGATCAGCGCGCATATCTACTTCCATGCACTGTGGTCATCCACCGAACTCGCCGTCGAAAACGGCCCGCACGAGTCGTTCGCCGGCACCCGCGCAGCGCAGGGCGACCTGCAGTTCGACCTCTGGGACCTCGGCGGTCGCAAGAGCGGCGTTCCGGTTGTCCCGCCGGCCGAGCTCGACTGGGACACACTGCGTGGCCGCATCACAGAGCACGGCCTGCGCAACAGCCTGCTCATCGCCATTGCGCCCACGGCGACGATTGCTTCGATCGCCGGCTGCTACGAGTGCATCGAGCCGCAACTGTCCAACCTGTTCAAGCGCGAAACTCTGTCCGGCGAGTTCATGCAGATCAACCGGTACCTCGTCACCGAACTGCAGCGTCGCGGCCTGTGGGACGAGGAGATGATCAATGAGATCAAGCAGGCTGAGGGCTCGGTGCAAAACGTCGAGCGCATCCCCGTCGAACTGCGCGAGGTATATCGCACGTCGTGGGAGATTCCGATGCGCCAGCTGATCGACATGGGTGCCGAGCGTGGCGCCTTCATCGACCAGAGCCAGTCGCTCAACCTCTTTATGGAGACGCCGACTATCGGCAAGCTCTCGTCGATGTACCTGCACGCCTGGAAGTCCGGTCTCAAGACCACCTACTACCTGCGTAGCCGTCCGGCCACGAAGATCAACAAGTCGACGACGTCCGCAGCAGCGACCACCACGCCACCAAAGGGCGGCGGTGCTCCCGAGCCCACCCAATCAAAATCGTTCACCGATGAGGAAGCACTTTCTTGCAGCCTCGAGAACCCCGAATCCTGCGAGGCATGCAACTGATGGCACTCATTGACCCGATCACATCTGACGACTACGACACATTCGCAGCGCCGGCCACACCGGCCGCGGCGCCTGTCGCTCGACAGCGCAACATTCTTGACCCGGGCTTTGACCTGACGCTCCGGCCGATGCGATACCCGCAGTTCTTCGATATGTACAAGGACTCGATTAAGAACACCTGGACCGTCGACGAGATCGATTTCTCCGATGACTTGGTCGACCTCGACCGCAAGTTGATGCCGGCTGAGAAGCACATGGTCAGCCGCTTGGTGGCGTTCTTTGCCACTGGCGATTCCATCGTGTCGAACAACCTGGTCCTCAACCTGTACAGCCACATCAACAGCCCCGAAGCGCGGATGTTCCTGTCGCGCCAGTTGTACGAAGAGGCGTTGCACGTTCAGTTCTACTTGACCCTCCTCGACAACTACATCCCGGACATGAAGGAACGCGAAGCTGCGTTTGCTGCTGTCGAGAACATCCCGTCGATCAAGGCCAAGGCCGACTTCTGCTTCAAGTGGATGGATCAGATCCAAGAGATCGACCGGATCGAGACACCGGAACATCGTAAGCAGTTCCTGTTGAACCTGATCTGCTTCGCCACCTGTATCGAAGGCTTGTTCTTCTTCGCAGCGTTCGCGTACGTCTACTTCTTGCGCTCGAAGGGCTTGCTCAACGGCCTTGCCGACGGCACCAACTGGGTGTTCCGCGACGAGTCGTGTCACATGAACTTCGCGCTCGAAGTCGTCAACACGGTCCGTGCCGAAGAGCCCGAGCTGTTCGACGCTCAACTCGAGACCGATATCCGCGAGATGATCAGCGAAGCCGTCGAGTGTGAGTACCTGTTTGCTGCCGACGTTCTCGTCGAAGGCGTTCCGGGCATGAGCCTCGGCGACACCCGCGAGTACCTCCAGTACGTTGCCGACACTCGCCTTGCCCTGCTCGGCTACAGCCCCGAGTTCGGGTCGAAGAACCCGTTCAGCTTCATGGAACTGCAAGATGTGCAGGGTCTGTCGAACTTCTTCGAGCGCACCGTGTCGAGCTACCAAACCGGCATCGAAGGCGAAGTCGGGTTCGACGAAGAGTTCTGAGCAGGGAGTTCTGAGCAGGGAGTTCTGAGCAGGGAGTTCTGAGCAGGGAGT